>NZ_CP021331.1:0-174698 GCF_003433515.1 Maritalea myrionectae | reverse complement strand
ATTTGCATGCCAGCTTTGCGCAATCGATTAAGCGATTGAACGGCGCGTTCAAAATCTTTCATCACAGCGGTTTCTGTGATCTCAATCGTAATGCGTTTCGGATCAAAATTTCGATCCCTTATTAAAGCCAATATTTGGGTTATGGCTTCGTGTGAGCACAAATCCACCGCCGAAAGATTGAGTCCTAGTTTTAGGTTTTGGGGCCATGCTTCGGCAACATCAAGCGACTTGCCAATTAGAATTTTTGTCAGCTTGATTACTAGACCTGTTTGCTCAGCAGCAGGTATAAATTGATCAGGTGGGACCGCTCCCATGGTTGGACTGTTCCATCTAGCCAGTGCTTCAAAGCCAATTATGTTGATGGACGCTATGTCCCAAATGGGTTGGAATAGCATAGAGAATTCTGCTTCGAAGTCGGATTCTCTTAGGTTTTTTGCTAAGTTTGCTGATGATAAAATACTGTTTTCATGATGCAGATTGAACTCAACAATTTCACCTCTTTTTTTTCCTGCTTTGCGAAACACAGTGCAAAATCTGCCCGTTCAAAAAGCAATCCGGCTTCTTCAGCGGCGTGAGGAAAGTATGCGATGCCGGCAGTGGCTGACACAACGGCGCTGCCCTCGTCCAATAGAATTGGATAGGAAATAACGCTTAATGCTCTCTCGATTACATCAACAACGACTTGGTGTGGCGTTCCCAAATGATGATTGCAAACTCATCTCCCCCCAAACGGGCAAGGAATGAGTTGGGAGGCAAGCAATTTTTTAGTCTTGTCGCAATTTCAACCAGCGTTTTATCGCCAGTTGGGTGCCCCAAAAACATCGTTGATAGGTTTAAACCCATCTAGGTCTAGAAGGACCAGTGCAAATTTCTCGCAATCAGGATCTTCTATTCGTGAGTGGAGGAAGTGGAAGAAATGTCTTCGATTTGCTAGCTCAGTTAAGCTATCCAAATTGGCAATTTTGCGAATTTTAGTATTTGCCGCATTTAACTCTGATTGTTTTTCAATGCCATTTCGAAAATGTTGATTGGCGCGATCAAGGACAAAGATCATAGCGCCGATGACCAACACCATATTAACAGCTATCGCGTGGAATACTGGTTCTGGTTGCGTTATCAAAAATAAAGATGTCGGTATGACAACAATGGCAAACATAATGGCTGAGGCCTGCCGAATTGTCATCAGAACAGGTGATGATCGTTGTCAAGGTAACGCCTATGAAAAAAACAACCTGACCTTTGGTGTATGCGTCCCCGTAAGAGAACAGGGCTAGGGACCAAGTTACAAAAACTGCTGACAGCACGATTGCAAATATGAGCGTTATTCTCAGCGCATTTCGTGCCCGTCTCAGGCTAATTTGGGCGTTTCGTTATGTAGCCAACTAAGTGTTCTCACGCCGCTCAACAAAAGTAGGAAAGCAGGGAAATAAACTGTCAAATGACGCGGCGCCAAATCAAGATGCGTCACGCAAAGCGAGAGCATATTGATGCTCAAAATCAAATACATGAGTGGAACTTGACGTTGTGCCGTTCTATGTCGCGCAAAGATCACTGCGCTCGAGTCATGCCTCAAGCTAAAATATGTGCCAACTTTGCTAATAGCGCGCGGTATCATTATCCACCAATTTGCCTAATGGCGTACTAGTCTAACCAACATTGGTTTTTATTTGATGAAGAGTTAGCACGAGAACCACTTGGCAATGTCAATAAGTCGGGGAGGGGCTTTGATGTTTTGCATACATATGACCGCCATTTATTTGATTGGCATATAGAAGCAATTTGCATTTAGGGGTGTTACGATGCATTCTCGAACAGGAAGGAATTGGTTGTACCTGCGCTTAAGCACATTTGCTAGGTGACACCATTTCCTTGCTAGTGAGCAGGGCACCAATAAGATTTGCCTGTGTGACCATGCCGACAACATTACTGTTTATATCGATGATCGGAATTTGGTGTAGTCCTTTTTCCGCCAGTGCGGGCACCAGCTTCGCAACAGGTGTGTCTGAATTTGCAGAGACAACAGTTCGGGTCATGATGTCTTCAATACGCAAAACCGTGTTCCAGAAAATAGACTTTCAACATTTGAGGTGAGTGTGCCCCCAACTTGCCCTTCAACATTGAGTGCACGAGAGCTTACGAAATCATGTTGGCTTACAATTCCTAACAATTGAGAATTTTCATCAGCGACCGGCAATGCATTTAAGCCAGACTTTCTAAGGATTGACCAGGCCTTCTTGAGGCGAAGTTTAGGTGACAATGTGATGCCGCAAGGCTTCATGATGTCACCACAAGAAAACCTTTTAATTTGCGTTGATAGGATTGTAATTGAACCTGGTTCATTATCCAATCCAATTGGTCAGGACTAACGTTCAAAACCTCATCATACCGTTTAAGTGCTTGGTTCAGATCATCCGGTAGCGTGGACAAATGAAGACTATCTACTTGAGTGCTCTTTTCACCTGTATCAGTTACTGGAATATGCGGGTATTTTTTGCCGGACAGATTGTTAAATAGGACTGCCATTGAAAGCAAAATCAATGAATTCAAGGAAATGGGTGCAACAACCGCGTGATATCCGAATTCAGATATTGCAGGCTGACTTAATATAACCGTAAGCGCTACGGCGCCACTTGGTGGGTGTATGCACTTCAAAAAGAACATTAAGCCGATTGTGAGCGAAACAGCGAAAGAGGCTGCTAAAACTACATCGTCTACGGCCAGTAAGATGATTAACCCACTCAAAAGTGCGACAGTGTTGCCAGCTAGTATTGACCAGGGTTGAGCAAATGGACTTGTTGGCGCTCCGAATAGCAAGACAGCAGAGGCGCCCATCGGTGCAACAAGTATACCAATGGCTACTTGGTCCGTCATAAACAGGCCGGTTGTAGACCCGGAGACCAAAAGACCAAGAAATGCACCTAATGACGCGCGGAAAATTTCGCGCTTACTTACAGGGGCAAGGGCTGGAAAAATACTTAGCTTACTCAAGTTCACAAAAATTCGTCACGCTATGTTGTAAATCTTGAGGGAAAATATCTGTCATCCTAGAAAAAGCCAGATATGCATTGGCTTTTTTCGGTGATAAAATAGAAAATGTGTCTCAAAACAAAAAGATGACTAGTATTGGGTTTAGTACCCCAGTTTCCACAAGTAAGCTAAGCGAGATTTTGGTTCTCGAAGTGCTCTAAATCCATTGGCTTTCCATAAAGAAAACCTTGGAAACTGGTAGCTCCAAATTCACACAAAAGCCTATGTTGTTCTTCCGTTTCCACACCTTCGGCCACTACATTTTGTCCAAGATCATTGCATAGCTGAACCAGGTTTTTGACGAAGGTTTTGCCGTCATCATTCAGTGATGCATCTTTTACAAAACTGCGATCGATCTTAACGTGCTGAACAGGCAATTGTCGAAGATAAGATAAAGAGGAATAACCGGTTCCAAAGTCATCTAAGGCCACGGTGACACCCAGCTCAATTAATGCTACCAATTTTGCTCTAGCCAATTCAAACCCAGTCACCAGCACGCTTTCAGTGATTTCTAATGTGAGCTTCTTGGGGTTTGCCCCTGTGCGGTTCAATATCTTTTTTACATTCTCTTCAAACTTGTTGTGCATCAGCTGTTTGGCGCTAACATTAAGAGACTAATTCAAGTGTTGAAGCTTTGGATTTTTCTCTCACGATTTTAACACAGTACAGCCCTCTTCAAGGACCCAATTGCCAATATCCGGCATCAATTCGAGTTGCTCAGCCTGAGGAATAAACGATGCTGGTGAGATTTCGCCTTTATCAGGGGGGGCCACCTAATCAACGCTTCAGCACCTACGATTTTCCGCGATTTATCTACCTGCGGTTGGAAGGCTAGTTTAAACTCCTTGTTCCACAAAGCCGACATCAAGCGCCGGCTATCTTTGTCTTTCCGAACGAGCTCTGAATGGATGGCATGAACTGAAGCTGCCAACATAATGGTAGCCATCGTCGCATTTGCCCATGTACCAACAAATCTTAGCAAGTCCGGCATTTCTAGAACATATGGTGATGCCAATGGTGCGCTGGCCAGGATAACAAAGGTCAACAAACAAATCACGATGAGCATGAGCTGGATGTTAGATTTTTCTCGCTGATAATTAAGATACCCAAGTGAAGCGACCGAAAGCGAATATATATGACTCACACGCGGATATTCAGCCGTTGGGACATCTAAAAGAACGCCCATTGTTATGGCGATTAGCACAAGTCCAGCTTGGGCCAAAAACAGTCCAAACCTGAGGTGACCTTTTCGCATAGAAAAGTAGTTTACACCGCCAAGTGCCACGATGATTAGGTGCCATCGCAACGACAAGCCGCCAGCCCATAATTATAAATACAGCGGCCGATGCAATGCCAATCGCCACAAAAGACAGCGCCCCATACATGTAGGCCTTTGCCATTCGTTAACTAAAATCTGGAGCAGATTCTGTCTGGATTTCCACAAAAACCCCATATTGTGAAAAGTCGATGAAATTCGGGTTTAATTAAATATAACTTAGTTACACTTATTGTTTTGTTAATTGCGGCACCGACTAAACACCAACATATTTCTGAATTTCTGCGCAATCTCCTCCATGAACAGTTCAGCAACGATCGGCTTATTCGCACTATGAAATCAAACGCCGCTGCAATTTGTTTTGTGTGAAACAATAATACTTGAATATCAGGTGGCAATGTGCCCCATTATATCCACACTAAAAAAATTAGATGCATAATAGTATTATTCGTTTCTTGAAGAGAGGGCGGTATGCTAAGCCGTGAACAAATTGAAGATGCTGCCAGTCTTGCCCATGCTTTTTCGTCCACCACTCGCATGCAAATTCTCCTTGAACTGCTTCAAGGCGAAAGGTGTGTCGAGGAACTTTCTAAGTTAACTGAATATAACGCGGCAAACTGTTCTCAACATTTACAATTGTTAAGGCGTCTCAAGATTGTACGCGCGTTCAGGCGTGGACATTCCAATTTTTACTGCCTGGAACACACAGAGCATGTAAGATCCGTACTATGTGCATTGTCGCAACAAAGCGAAGTATGATTTTCTCAATTTGTAGGTGGTGGGTGAATTAAATAGTCGTTGATTGGAGATATTTAACGGCCACTTTTGAGATTGAATTGTATCAGGTCAATTGTGTCTAAATATTAATCCAGTCCCGGACGATAATATCATTGTGAGCATTTTGGACAAATGACTTGTCGATCTGGACGTAATCGAATGCCTTCAAGTTACTGGTAAGGCGTGACAGCGCTATTTCTTAATCTTTAGAGCAGTGTCAAATGTACCTTCGATGGTGTGACAATCATGCGGATCCGGTGGTGTGCTGAAACTATCCTGTCGACAGACATTGCCGGAAAAGTTGCCGCGCGCAGTTCCCATGTCCGCATCGAAAGAAAGGGTTTCCAAGGTTACATTTGCCCGATTTTCGCCGAATTGCGAGGTATAAAACGGGGCACCCATGCCTTCGGGCCAAAAGGATATCGTGGCATCAATAATAGAGCCAGCGGCATCCTCACCCATCAGCGTAAAGTTCAGATTGACCACATCTTCGAGCAATTTCTCGGCGTTTGGATTGTGCGCCTGAATAGAGATTGTTTTGACCGGGCCAATCATAGTGGCCGTTGCCGTGGCTGTGCCCTCGCTGGGGACTTCGATTGTTTCCCCGCTATAGGCGCGGTCGCCAATTTGAGCCTCAACAGTGCCAATCACATTGCGCTGCATTTGCGCGGTGGCGGGCATGCTGAGGCAAAGGGCACCGAGACTTGCCAAGGCAAAATGAAAAAAGCTGCTGGATAAACGCATACAGTTATTCCTTTAATGTAAATTAAACTCAGGACGACTTAGGGAAAAGACCATCCCTCATGTTCAACGCGGATGATGCGTAGCGGATTGCCTGCCTGTGCGGCATCGGGGCGCAACAAAAAGGTGGCCCGTTGTGGCCGGCCAAAACTCATCATGTCCACATGCAATATGGTGGTACCACGCAGAATGGGCGTGTCGGGGTCGGCCACCGGCTCGTCAACGCTGCCGTCAAAATCCTGTGCGCCATAAAGGACGCTTGCTCCCGGCGGACGGGAAATAAGGGCGTGAGCAAACTCCGTTGAAAAATATTGCGTGAGCATGGCAGGATTCAACGGGTCAGGTCCGCCAAGTCCGGCAAGAAAATCCCGTTCATAAAGCTCTCGCACCAGATCTTTTGCGTGATCAACCACTTGCCCCTGCGGCATAAGGCCTGTTTCTGAGGTTGCCGGCGCCATCGACTCATCAGGAAAATCTTCCATCAGAAAGCGTTGCGCCACCCAACCGGCTTTGCTCATGTCTGCCGACCGCATCAGGCACCAGCGGGAAGGCAACCTGTTGAGCTCTTCCTCGGTCATGGCCTGGTAATGCGCCATGGTGAAAAACGGCACGCAGGTGATCTGCTCCAATCCGCGCTCATTATGGGCGAATGTTTCAATAATAGGATAGTCGACACCCGGGCCCATCCGCGCGTTCAGCACATCATTCGCCGCGACCCCGGTGACGCGCCAGGCGTCGGGTCCATGACCGTCAAGCTGAGCGGATGCCGCAATAGGTATGAGTGCTACAATCAGAATAATGATCATTGCCTGCAAAAAGCACCGGTTTTGTCGCATCATTGCACCTTCACCACAGCGCGGCCCAGAACTATACCCTCACTCAGGTCGAGATAGCGCACTTCGTAGTTTCCCGGGTCATCGGGCATTGTGAATTGCACGGCCTGTTCCACACCTGCAGGCTTTGCTTCGATCCAGCTGAAATCTGCTTGATCTACACGGGCCAGGCTGATGCGTTGATCTTCACTCTCGCTGCCGCCGGTCCAGCTCACACTGATGATTTTCCCCGGTGCGGCCTGTTCGGGCACCGAAAGCCCAGCCCCCTCATCAAGCGGCGCATCTGCGTCCACCACCTCAACCCGGTCGCGGGCAAGCACCACACGCCCTTCGCGCAGCACATAACGCACTTCATAAAGACCCGGCTCTGCCGGTGCGGCCATTTGGCCTTCAGTATTATCCCGTGCAATCAGATAGTCGCCCGTTTCATCGTCGGGGCTGCCCAGAGGCACTATGCTGATATAGTCGGATTTGTTGACGGTTTGTGACCAGGATATTTTGATCGGGGATTTGGCGCGCACAGTGCTCGGCCCTGTAACACTTACGTCGGGCACAACCACTTCCACATCGGTGCTACCCAGAGTACGGCGACCTTCCTTAAGCGTATAGCGCACTTCATAGAGTCCCGGTTCGGCTGGCGCGGTCAATTCGCCTTCATCATTATCGCGTACCAGCACATAATTTCCGGTCTCACCTTCTTCAGCGCCTTTGGGGACAATGCTGACATAGTCCACCTTGTTGACGCGCTTTGACCAGGCGACCTTGAATGTGGACCCTGCTGTGACCTTTTTCGGCGCGTCAAGGCTGACGGTAGTTTCGGTGACTTCCACATCAGTGCTGCCCAAGGTGCGGCGACCTTCCTTGAGTGTATAACGCACTTCATAGAGACCCGGTTCGGCTGGCGCGGTCAATTCGCCTTCATCATTATCGCGTACCAGCACATAATTTCCGGTCTCACCTTCTTCAGCGCCTTTGGGGACAATGCTGACATAGTCCACCTTGTTGACGCGCTTTGACCAGGCGACCTTGAATGTGGACCCTGCTGTGACCTTTTTCGGCGCGTCAAGGCTGACGGTAGTTTCGGTGACCTCCACATCAATGCTGCCTAGGGTGGCGCGGTCTGCCTTGCGGGTGTAGCGCACCTCATAAAGACCCGGTTCGGCTGGCGCGGTCAATTCGCCTTCCAAATCGTCGCGCACCAGCACATATTTGCCAGTTTCTCCCTCCTCAGCACCCTTCGGGACAATTCCTACATAGTCGGTTTTGTCGATGATGACTGACCAGGATACGTCAAATTGTGCGCCGATAATCACCTGGTTAGGTGCGGTCACTTCAATCTGAGCGGTGGGCTCCGGCTCGGGTGCCGGTGCAGTCGGCTTCAGATCAATCACATTCTGCACCTCTGCCAACGCTTCGCGTAACTCGGTTGCATCTTGTGCCGAAACAAAAATGCCGCCAGTGTTCTCAGCGATGCAGGCCAGTTCCTTATGCGCTTCGGATTCAAGATCAAACCCCACCACATGGGTTTTAAAATCCACCCCTTGTTGGGCCAGCTGAGTGGAAAGCGCACAGGGATCGGCTTCGCAATTTTCAATGCCGTCTGAAATCAGCACTACGGTTGCCTTGTTTTCGTGATAAGCGAGGGCCTCCGCGGCATGTTCCACCGATGCGGCGAGCGGAGTTTTGCCCTTGGGCTGAATGCCATTTACAGTGGCCATAAACGCTTCACGATCAAGCGCCCCGGGGGCGACAACTGTTTCAATATCGCCGCAATCGCCTTTGCTGCGGTGACCATAAGCGACCAGCCCGAGATCTGTATCGTCAGGCCAGTTTGCCACAAGGTCTGACATGACATCCCGCGCAATTTCAACTTTGTTAACACCGTCAATTTGGCCCCACATAGACCCCGAGGCATCATAGACGACAATCACATCTTCTCCAGCCTGGGTGGCTATTGGGGTTAGAAATGGCGTAATGGCCAAAGACAAAATAGTGAGGACTCTCATGATGGCTTTCCCTTGTTCGCTCTTGTTCAGCTCGATTGGCCGACTGTCTCCGGGTGGGGCTTTGCCCCCAACGCCCGCTCTTTCAGCTTGCGGAATTTGCCCGACATCTGTTCAAGTCGCGCATCCCATTCTGGGTTAGGCTCTTGACCTTCAATGGTTTTGAAATAGACCTGCATCAGGCAGGTTATGGCGAAGGGCTCTAAGAGGGCCGCTTTAACGCTCCAGGCGAACAAGAGCGCGAAGACAAATCCGCCGGCTGACCAAGCGCCAGGCAGCAGATAAACCACCAGCGCTGCAGGGGCCAACATCACAAGAAACACCAGAAAGCTTAGCAGATAGACGATTGCCGCCAGCCAGGCCGCATTGCGCAGCATGACCCTGTAGTTCTGCCCATAAAGCACCAGCGCTTCACGTGCTGATTCCCACGGGTTGCTGGCGCCGGTGCGAATGGCATGGGCCAGGATCACCTCGTCAATAAAGCCCACGGCGACCCGCAAAAAAGCGTGCAGAATGCCGGTAAGTTGCCGGACGCCAGGAATGGGCAGAAAGGACAGAACGCCTTTGATCAGCCCGGTGATAGCGGCTAATACCCCCTTGATCAATTGGTCGATGGCAAACAGCACGCTTGCCTCAGCAAACCGTTCTTTGACGACAGCGCTGCCATGTTTGAGTTGGGATTGGCCTTCGGGCATCGGCTTGCCATCCAGCAACTCCACGAGTACCGCCACGTGGCCCGCTTTAACAATGTAAAGGATATATTCACGCGCCAAATACATGACCGCCGCAGTGACGCCAAAGCCGATGGCACCTCCCCAAAAGGTTGAGGTGGCCTGAAAGTCTGCACCGCCAAGGGCGCCAACACCAAAGCCAATGCCCGCACCAGTGCCGGTCACGAGAATATAGGCGAGCGTGATGCCAAAATAGACAGCCATACGCAATACGATAAAGGGCAGCGTTCGCACCATCAGCCCCATCGACCGACCCACACTAAAGTCCCACATCACGCTCCTCCGCTTATCACAATTCATTTTTGTCGGCTGCACCGCGCCCCAACTATGCAACAAAATAATGGCCGGTTGCCAATGCACCCGACCTTTTCCCTCTGTCTGCCCCTAGATAGACATGGTGTTGCCTGATTGAAAATAGTGCAAATGCACTATGCCGCGCCGTGTCGTCAACGTTTGCTGATCAGTGCCGCGAGTTGTGCTTTGTTGGAAATGCCCAGCTTTTCATAAATGCGGTTGATCTGGTTGCGCACAGTGGCAGGCGCGGTGCCGAGCAGGTGCGCCACCTGTTTGTTGGTAAGGCCGGCAGCAAAATGCTCGGCCACTTCCCGTTCGCGTGGTGAGAGGGTGACCAGCGTAGGCTGAACTGACAAATGCACAAAGAACGTGTTGCCAAAGGGCGACAAGTGTAAATTCAGCGTTTTGCCACGCCAGTGACCGCTATGGCGGAGAATGCGCATCACCTGGTCGGGCAAACGCCTTACCGGCGCACGCCATTCATTGCGTGCAAAATCAAAAAACTGGCCATGGGCTGTCAGCACCCAGCCAGCCTCATCAACTAGGGCCACGGCTTCACGTTCCAGTGCCGCGCGCCCCACCCACAGATCACGGTTCATGCGTAGCGCCTGGGAAAGGTGCGGCATCAGCATTTGCTTGAAATTGCGTTCCGCGTCTGAGAAGGCAACAGAGCGCTTTTCGGCGCATAGCCCCACAAAGCTGACATAGCCATCGGTTTTTTCACCAACGATCGTTGCCATCATGTGGGCGGCATCAAACTGTCGCCAATGTTCATTAAAGGCCATCCCCTCGCGATAGCGTGGCACATCATCAAAGCGGGCGGTTACGCCGAGCCTTTTCAGCGTCAAGTCGCAAAAGGCATCCTGTTCGGCAACCCTTTCCCATTCCCCCAACAACGCCTGGCTTTGGTTCAGCACGGTCAGATCGGTGACCTGACGACCATCGGCCCACCCGCCGCCCCACACTGCAAAATCAAACCCGATAAATTGCTGCAAACTTTCGAGCACGCGCAAACGCAACTGATCTGGTTTGCAGACGCTTGCGTTGTTATAAAGATCTAGTAGAAAATCATTCAATGCAGTTGGATTGTTCATCGCTCAATATTTCCACTTAGTCTTTTTACTCGAGCAAAGAGGCAACCAGAGAAGTAGAGATTTTCTGACTCTGATTTCAAAATCGTTGCCATTGTGTCTTAAATGAATCTCATTAGTCAAAATAATGGTCCACCAATGGGGAACAAATTGCAACTGTGATCCCCCAAAGAGACATGTTTAGTTTTAGTGGCAGCCCACTTGAGCTGCGTCATTTTTGAATTGTTGACTTAAATATTGTTCATGCTAACCTCACAGACATGAACATTCAGCATTCACTCAGTTTTCAAAAGGCTCATTTCGCCGACCGGGATGTCTAGCCGGAACCTACAGTAGGTTCCGGAACAAAGTTCGTTATTTCTGATATCAAAGCTAAATATTGACATCTCACTGACAGATCGTGAGCGCCTTTAGCGATGTGCTGCTTTTGAGAGGCTGGAATGCAAGTTCTGAATAGATTTTACACAATTCCGAGGTTCCTGCTTTTTGCAGGTAACAATCTGACGCGCGGTTAGCCCTAGGCGCCTATTCCATAAAAGTGGCTAGCGCCTAGGGTTTCTCCAAATCACCTATTAATCAATCACTACTCTGGGAACATCACTTCCTCCGTACGGCGAAGCTTGGCCAACAGTCTTCTTTCGCCAGGAGCGAAATTTGTGTGTGTCCGAGGAAGTTCGGAATTGGAGGATGGTATGTCCATCACTGAGCAAAAACCAAACGCAACACCGTTACTAAGTGCACAAAGAAAACCAATCACCCTACTTCGTGAATGGTTGAGTTCGATTATGCGTAAATGGCGTCGACGCAAGATGATCGCTATGTATGAAACCCTTGATGATCACATTCTTTGGGATATCGGACTAAGCCGAGGCGAGATTAAGGACATGGTGAACAACCTTGACGCGCAAAAACTGCGTGAAAAGTCATCTTCCCAAATGTTGCCAAATAAGCGAGCGCCAGAAAGAAACTCTTAGAATAATACCCATCAGTGACTGCCGGCTGATGAGCGCGCTCTAAATCTGATTTTGCTATTTCGCCTAGATAGGTGGCGACATAAAGGAGAGATACAATGGCCATCATTGATGAGTCATTTGAGCTGGATTTCGCGATCGACACAAAATCACAATCACGGAAGGCCACATTTTGGGCATTGGGTGATCGTATTGCCTGTTTGCGTGATGGATCTTCAAGCGATGATATTGCGATGTATATCTGGCTGAGAGACCGGCTCGGGTCCGTTGCAATCGGCCACGGTGTTGCCATACCGCAGGTTGTTTTCCCAATGCACGAAAAACCACTGTTGTGCGTTACGCGATTGAACCAGCCCGTTGCTTTTGGCGGGCCGATGGAAAATCATCAAGTTGATCTGATCTTCGCAATTGCAGGGAATCCACGTGATCAAGGCATAATGCTTCGTTTGATCGGGCGCTGTGAATTGATGGCACAAAATCGGCAAGTATTACAAACTTTACGAAAAGCTTCATCCCAACCGGAGATAGAGCATATTTTTGCAAGGAATAACGCTCAACTTACTCAATATCCTGCTGCCGAGTCCAGAAAGGTGCGGGCATGACACCAAACTTGTCCCGAATATCAAAGTCACTCAGATTCAAAATTCCAGATCAACCCTGGTGGTAATTGGAGCTCGATTATTATCAGGGGTGCCTCTTTATCATTGATCTGGTTTTTACAGATAACTTAGGAATGAATACGCCTCGTCTCATAAGGTGTGTGCGAGAAAGGATGCCAACATGGCAAAAAAGAAAGGTAATCAACAACGGCTACAACCAAAGAAAAAGAAGAAGAAAAACGCTCTGCACAGTGATGTAAATTCTGGTGGCGTCACTGGAGTGATTGATGCAGCTTCTTCAAAAGGAAAGCGCAAATAGCTTTAGTGCAGCGAAACAATCTACGGTTTTGCAAGATCGGCAGCAGGTTAGTAATAATCTGCTGCCTTTATTCGTCGTATCTTCGCCAAACACTAATGGAACGGTAATGTTGATACTTACAACGCGGCCCACAGAATTAGTCGAACCATTTAACTGTGAGTTGCAACAAATTGGTTGCCAAACTTTCAATGAGTCTATGCTAACGATCGTGCCATTGAAATGGTCATCCAAACGAGTTTCTAATGCCTCTGCTCTGGTGATTACTTCTATCAATGGTGCAAAAGAACTGGCAAAAATTGAAGACAGGCACCTACATGTTCCGATACTCGCGATAGGTTTATCGACAGCAGAGCAAATGATCAATTTGGGGTATCGCAATGTGCACTATGCCAACGGCACCGCCGTTGATCTCATACGCGTGTTATGCAGCACATTGTCTGTATCCATAGGGCCCATATTGCATGTTGGAAGTAAACACATTTCGGTGGATATAGCGTCCGCTTTATCCCTTCGAGGCTACAATGCAGATCATCTAGCCGTATACGACGCTATTGCTGCGGCTAGTCTTTCACGCAAGACATGCAAACTCATAACGGCTGGGGAAATAGACGCTATCGTTTTCATGTCGAGAAGGACCGCGCAAACGTTCTGTATGCTTTTGGAACAGAACAACCTTGTTCAGTATATAAATCAAATTAAAGCATTTGTGATGAGTAGGGAAATAGGACAAGATCTAACCAGCCTTGGATGGCGCGAGATATTTGTCGCACCATCTGCTTCACGATCGGCACTTGTCGAGCTAATCCAATATAATATGGAAACCGGAACTTCATACTGATTTGAAAAAGTCTTGTCCGATTGTTATTTGTTTCACTTTTCTAGCACCAAGGTGGTGGCACTTGGCTTACAGTGCGCACGGTTAGATCTAGAATCCTGCCATCTGAGGTTTTCCAAGGTATTGTTTGCCCTCCAGAAAGACCAATAAGGGCTGCGCCAATTGGTGTTAAAATGGAGATTTTACCATTTGAAACATCGGCGTCTCTTGGCAGTACAAGTTGGAACGAACGATCAAAACCATCACTGGTGATGAAACTGACATACGAACCCATTTGGACCACTTCATCGGACAATTTTGTCTGGGGTACAATGACCGCTCTTTCAAGCTCATCCATTAGCTGATCTGCGACGTCGCTTGCAGCATTAGTTGCGGCTTCCGCAATATTGTTAAGCTGTTCAAAATCCTTATCGCCGATAAAGATTTCAGGGAGTTTAGTTTCATATTTAACTGACATGAGTGAATACCCAATTTACGTTGCCAAATGAAGGCAAGCGTTTTGCTCTGCTAACTTCTATAATTGCGTCTTGGATAAGATCATTTATTAGATCGCGCCTCCCGAAGCCCGGAAGACGCAGTCCGAGCATCGGGCTACAGTCCTATTACGGGCTGCCCTTTTTGAATTTTCTGCAATGTCAGTTTCGCTCGTATCTTCATAGTGTTTATGATTGGCATCAACGAAGCAATTGTCAACTTCAAACGTGCCTTTATTTTGCTCTGTTGATTATCCGGTATTAGAAAATGCCTGTTTCAATCTGGCTTCAGCATACTTGATCTTTTATGATTATAGGTGATAATTGGCATTTAAAATACCAATTTGATTCAGGCTCTACCAATTTGAAATTAACATCATTTACAGACTACGGTTTGCGCATATCAATGCTGATTGCTGGGTCACCTAATAGGGTCTTTAGCACGACAGAATTGGCTGACTTTTTAAGTTTGCCTAAAAACCATTTGTCAAAGATCATACAAACCTTAGTGCGCGGAAAAATTTTGGTTAGTAAGCGCGGACATGGTGGCGGTATTTCACTTTCAATGCCGCCAGAAGAAATCAAACTTGGTGACTTGATTAAGATCTTGGAGCAAAAACAAAGCTTGGTTGAATGCTTTTCGCCAAACAAGTCAAATTGCACAATCGAGCATTTGTGCCGACTAAAAGTTCGATTATCTCGCGCAGAAGAGAAGTTTCTCGAGGACCTTAATAGGTCAACGCTCCAGGATATCGCTATTGAAAATATATTAAATGAGAAAAACTGGAAAGGGAAGATCAATGATAAAATCGTTGAGCATTCCTGAGCGCCAAAGCATATTGGCGATCGTCTTATTGTTTCTTGCGATCAGTGCTGCAATGGCTGGCTTGGCGGATCGCGGTGTTATGTCGACACACGGCCTTATGGCTTTTGGAATTTTAGTTTTGTTAGGTTTTTACATCGCCGGCTCTTTCTATGGACCTGATAAAAGCAAAGTCAGTAAATCTCGATATTACGATGACCCTACGCTTGCAGGTGTATTTCTATCTCTTTTTTGGGCCATTATTGGAATGGGGGTCGGCGTTTGGGTTGCGGCGCTGTTGTACTGGCCAGATATGGCAGAAGGCATTTCATGGCTCAGCTTTGGTCGTATTCGTCCTGGTCATACTACCGGGATTATTTTTGGATTTGGCGGCAATGCGTTAATCGCTACGTCATTCCATGTCGTCCAGCGAACAACACGTGCGCGATTAGCTGACAATGTCAGTCCCTGGTTAATTCTGTTGGGATACAACATCTTTTGTCTTTGGGCGGTTACTGGCTATTTGATGGGGAGTACGCAATCCAAAGAATACGCCGAAGCAGAATGGTATGCAGACATGTTACTAGTGTTGGTGTGGGTGGGATATTTTGTTCTTTATATCCGTACACTTGCACGACGCAACGAGCCACACATCTATGTGGCTAATTGGTATTATCTGGCTTTTATTCTCGTCGTTGCCATACTCCATATTGTCAATAACTTAGCGGTTCCGGTGCGTTTAACTTCTGCGGAGAGCTTTCCAGTTTGGGCGGGCGTTCAAGACGCCATGGTCCAGTGGTGGTATGGACACAACGCGGTCGCCTTTTTCCTTACTGCTGGTTTTTTGGGAATGCTTTATTATTTTTTACCAATTAGATCGGGCCGTCCAATCTGGTCATATAGGCTATCAATCGTGAGTTTTTGGGGAATTGTATTTTTTTACATCTGGGTAGGCTCACACCATCTTCACTACACAGCGTTACCCTATTGGGCTCAAACACTTGGGATGACATTTTCTGTGATGCTGCTGGTGCCGTCTTGGGCCTCAGCAGGCAATGCATTGCTCACACTAAACGGTGCTTGGCATAAAGTGAGAGATGACGCCACGTTACGCTTTATGTTCGTTGCAGCAGTTTTCTACGGACTTTCAACTTTTGAGGGTTCATTTCTCGCAATCAGGCCAGTCAACTCCTTGAGCCACTACACTGATTGGACTGTTGGCCATGTTCACTCTGGAACATTAGGCTGGGTCGCGATGATAGTTTTTGGCGCCATTTATACCATTATTCCTCAGCTGACCGGGCGAAAAGAGATGATTTGGCCAAGAGCGGTCGAGTGGCATTTCTGGTTGGCGGTTGCTGGTACACTCATTTACGTGGTCGCGATGTGGAACGCCGGCATCACTCAAGGGTTAATGTGGCGCGCTTATGATGAAAATGGCGCGCTCTCGTATAGCTTTATTGAGAGTGTGAAGGCTATGGCGCCATACTATTTGCTGCGCACAATTGGTGGGGCTCTATTTTTAGCAGGCGCGGTTCTTTGCGTTCTCAACTGTCGCCAAACCATGAAAAATGCACAAGGTGAGGCAACTGATCGTCCATTGGTGGCGCCTGTTGGGACCGTAGAAGCGTAATTTTGGAGGCTATGGCTTGCTTAAACTGCATTATAATCTTGAAAAAGTTTCAATGGGGCTCGTTGCGGCCATTATCGTTGCAGCCTCAATCGGCGGTATTGTAGAAATCGCGCCTTTGTTCACGATCGATGAAACGGTAGAGATACCCGAAGACATGCGTCCCAACACACCTTTGGAACTCGCGGGGCGAGAAATTTATATTCGGGAGGGGTGCTACGCCTGCCACAGTCAGATGGTGCGCTCGCTTGCGGATGAATTAGATCGTTATGGACCATATTCTATGACCTCGGAAAGCGCATATGATCGTCCAATGCTCTGGGGTTCGAAACGTACCGGCCCAGATCTTGCACGATTAGGTGAGAAATATTCTGACTCATGGCATGTTCAGCACCTACTAGATCCTCGCAGTGTTGTACCAGCATCTATAATGCCGAGTTATAGTTGGCTTGATCAGGACTTGGATGTTGATCTTATAAAAGACCAGTTGATGACTCTTGCGAAGCTTGGTGTGCCCTATAATGAGGAGATGATAAAACAGGCGCGCCAGGATCTATTTGCACAAACGCAGCCAGATAGTGATTTTGTTGAGGGGCTCAATGCAAGATATGGTGAGCGCGTTGCGGTTAGATCTTTTGACGGCGATGTTTCTCGACTAACTGAGTTAGATGCTCTTGTCGCCTATCTCCAATCCTTGGGACAATTGACTTTACAGCCATACGACCTTTTTGAGGAGGTAGCTCAATAATGCACGAATTCTTGCTACTTTTTTCGAAAACCGTCGGTCTGCTGTGGCTAATAGGTTTTTTTATTATAGTCGTAATTTGGGCGTATAGTCCTAAAAGAAAAAAAGCTCACCGGCACGCCGCTCTTTCAATATTTTCGGAGGAGGCCCGTGATGAAAAATGAAACAGATCCCAAAGAGCTACCAGGTGCGGACCCTCATACAGGCAACCGTGAAATTGATCCGGTTACGGGATATGAAACAACGGGCCACGAATGGAGTGGGATTAAAGAATTAAATACCGCATTTCCTAAAATAGTGATTTGGGCTCTCATTATCACACATGTCTACGCTGTGGTTGCGTGGATTCTATTGCCTGCTTGGCCGTATGGGAACGATTACACAAAAGGGTTGCTCGGACTCGATCAAGGTGTTCAGGCGGTCGAAAATTATAATCAGATGGTCTCAACTCGCAACGGGTGGCTCGATCAATTCGATAACGATGAGGTATTGCTAGAAGGTGTTGATAAAGAAGTTTGGAAAAAAGCTCAGTCAGCAGCCGACCGCCTTTATGCTGATAATTGTGCTGCGTGTCACGGCGAAGTTGCACAAGGAAATTTAGGCTATCCCGTCTTGAATGATGCATTCTGGCTTTGGGGAAGTGACCCTAAAGAAATTGCGAGGACGATCAAATTTGGCATAAATTCTACTCACGAAGAAACACGATATGCAGAAATGCCAGCTTTTGATTGGCTTGAAAAATCTGATCGAAGCGAGTTGACCCAATTTGTTGTCAATTTACGACATCAAGATGCGGAATTATCAGACAAGGGACAGCTACTTTTTGAAGAGAATTGCGCTGCCTGTCACGGTGACAATGGTTTAGGAGGATTAGAGAATGGCGCGCCTTCGCTGACCGACAGCAGTGTCATTTTTGGCCAAGATCAAAGATCTGTTGCTTACACGATAAGGCATGGCCGACAAGGCGTAATGCCAGCATGGGTAGGACGTCTTACGACTGCCGAAATTAATTTGCTCAGTCTTTATCTGTCGAAATTAGGAACAATCGAAAATGTTGAAAGCGCGAAGTAGAAATGAAAATCAATCGACGCGGGGCCGTACTACTCGCGATGTTGGCATTGTTAGTTTTTCTTGGAGCCAATCTACACCTGCTTTATGTCGCGTTGAACGCACAACCAAAGTGCATTGTTAATGAAAATGCACCACCATCCAAAAAAGTCTGTTAGCGGAGGAGTAGAGAATGATGGAATCCTTACCTGAAGTACGTAAACCTAGCGCTCCGCAATCTCCTTACTCAAAGAACTTTTCGATCTCCGCGACAAAAAGCTGGCTGGTCAGTGGATGGAACGATTTTATTACGGACCCAATTCCTAGCATAACATTTGGTCTTGTTTTGGCACTTATTTCTTGGGGTGTCATTTCGATTTTGTATTTCACAAATCTCTTATATTTGGGTTTACCTGCGCTCTCAGGTTTTTTGATTGTCGGCCCGTTCTTTGCAATGGGGCTTTATGAAAAGAGCCGCAAAAATTCCAAGGGAGAAGCTTTTTCTTTCTCTGACATGGTGCGTTTTCGTCCAAGATCATCAACACAGATTGCCTTTGCTGGGCTTATGCTTGGTTTGCTGGTGCTTTTTTGGCTTAGATCAGCTGATTTGCTTTATGCTTTATTCTTCGGGATTAAGCCTTTCCCAGGGGCGATGGATGCATTTATCAATGTATTCACGACGCCGACTGGATGGCTGTTGTTGATCACAGGAACGTTGGTCGGTGGTGTGTTTGCATCATTCGCATTTGCCATAAGCGTCTTCGCCATTCCCATGTTGTCGATAACAAAAACTGATGCCCTCACAGCAATGGGGATTAGCTTTTCCATGACTGTGAAAAACCTCCCTGTGATGGTGGTTTGGGGGGCAATTGTAACTGTCGGTCTGGTGATGTCTGTGCTTTCAGGGCTCATTTTATTTGTGTTTATTTTCCCCATCCTAGGGCATGCGACCTGGCACGTTTATTCTGCATTTATGGACGTGGCCCAATGAATTTAGCGGTACTCATAGCTGTATCAATTGGCCTGGGGTTAGTTGGCTTGGCTACTTTTTTATGGTCGGTAAAAAATGACCAATACGAAGATTTAGACGGTTCCTCTATGCGAATATTGGTTGTGGACGCTGATTGTGAGGAGTGAACCTTACCAAGTCACGTTGGTGAGACAGCTCACTGTTTCCCTAAAACGCCTCGTTCATTGAAATTAAATCAAGCCGCTAAAAACTATTGTGAGTTATCAGGTTGGCGTACGGAGCAACCAGCATCCGTGGCAAGCGCCTAGGTCGCTCAATTCGATTTGAAGTTGTTGCATCTTTTGTAAAGAAGAGAGCATAATTTAGATTAGCGAGAAATGGGGCATTAAATGCCTTCACGTTAGCACCATTTACATGTCCTTAAGCGGGCAAGGTTTGGGGGCAAGGCGACGCGAGGGCAAAAAGTAATCTATGATTGCAAATCGGGGCGTACGGAAACTCATTCAACTTTTTGCATGATATAAAGATAGATGCGGAATGTGGCGGAATCGCCAGCGGGGCGCGGTATAATAAAGTCTGACTTTGATATTTCACACAATGTTCAAGCCATCTTAAGCTGAACATTCTTATCAGGTTAGAATGAGAAAAACCCGCACCGGTGGGAGGACCATGCGGGTTTTAGGTTGATCCTCCCAAACAATCGGGGGGGTGATTGTTGGTTGGACCAATTCAAGCATATCCAATAACTCACATCATGTCAAAGAAATTGGCCCAAGTAGCCAATGGTCCTATGTAAACTGTATATTGCAAAACCCGCATGGGAGAAGGCAGTCTTCCATGCGGGTTTCTAAATATTTATCCGCGATGTTAAGGCTGGACGAGGCGCGGATAAATATCTTTGATAGTAGTGGTAGCAATGGAAGCGGTCAAAGTTTGAGTAATCTCAAATGACGATTTGTCGCAGCAAATATGCGAGAGAAATAGGGAATAAGTTTAATCGGGATGAGCTAGAAATTTTATTATCGAGAACTCCTGACTTGTTTCAGAAATTCGGCGTGCATTTCTTTGCAAAAATGCTTCCAGATCCAATATTTCGACGCTACTGGGTTCCAAGTATGCGCGTATAATATCTTTCTTATTATAGACCTTGGTTTTTCGTTCACCTACAATAGAGGCGATCAATAAAGTCTGAGTTTGCTTTTGTTTCGTTTTATACCATCCTGTAATCTCAACTAGTTCTCGTTGTTTCGATCCTGAAACATCCAAAAACTCCACGAGTATAACAGGATTGTCATAACTCCCTATTGCTCCATTCTCTGGCATGCTCGACGCTGATTTGTTTTCCGCCCACAAGAATTGCACTAACATTAAAGTCAGTGCAAAAATTGCAAATACGGAAAAACTTAAAAATAGCAGAGTCATAAGATCCAAAGCGCGATTAGAAGGATATATATTTTGTGCCGAATGGCGAAATATTCAAGGTAATTTTTGTTCGTCGTTGGGTGTGCGGAAATCGGTCATTTGAATTTGATCATTTTTGCCGACAAAGTGTGTAATTATGCCGCAATTTTATTACATGTTGTAAACTTGATAAAAGAAAATCGTGAGCTAGATTAGAAGTATGATAGCAATTGTACGACAAATAAACCTCTATTGGGTTCAGATCAAAACACTTTCTCCTCCCGAGGTGGTAGAGCGATACTAATGATCGCACACCGCCTCGGGCTATGCATTTGTATCGTCTTGGCTATTCCAAGATTTTCGCATATGGAGGTCAGAATGCGGTTTCGTAACCCACCTAAATATTGTCATTTTTGCCGTGAATTTATTCCAAAATCAGCCACAAGATGTGTGTGGTGTTTCCGTCCACTTGAAACAGTAGGTGTATCAAGTAAGCATTAGATTGAGAAGTTCGTGATGCTGTTGGGAAAGGCAAGTGGAGCACGCTCGAGCACAATTAGTCCGCCTTGATTTCTAAATTACTGTTTAGAATTATCTTTGAATTGAGTAGGGGCCTTAGATGAATTGTGGCCCCTCAATAAACTCTACAGATTACCATTCAATTGGTAATTTTATTAGGGACGTATTTACCATTTCAAGTTGCCGTTGATCTGAATGAAACATCAATAAATACTCAGTAGACAAGCATTATCGCTGAAAACAATTGATACCTATCATCCAACAGGTGTTTTTATATTGGTTATTATGCGAGTATATTTAAATGCATTCTCAGCTAAATGATGTACACAAAGTTTTGGACGCCTGCCATATTTCAAAATATGCCGATTTGATGAGCAGCAAGTGGTCATTGTAAATCGTCGCTATAGTTCGCATTGCAGCACTTAATACATATCTAAACTAGTCATTGACGAAGGTTCGCCTTGAAGAAATCAAATTAACTGCATCCAATGTTTGCTTCTGGGATGCTGTGCCTGTCGAAAAAAATCCCTCCCAGCGTCCGATTTAAAGTGAGCCTTTGGGGTTGCCTAGTCATTATCACATGGTGACGCGTGCTCAAAGGCTCTTATACTTATCCTGGCGTTGTTGGATTAGACTGCTTCATAGCGCTGTCGACCAATTCGCGCAGAAAGTCTTTGTAAGCTGCAGGAAAGTCACAAGTTTCCAAACCCTTTAGTATAGGCGTGACATATTTCGGGGTAGGCGCCCACTTTTCCGGATTGCCGGGAATAATATAGGTTGAAGAGGGCACTTCATTTCCTGATTTGTCTACAAGCGTGATGGGCATGTGAACCCATTGCTCATCAGGCACCTCCGCAGCGTTGTCCAGCTTTGCCATATCCTCTTCGGATAGTTCATATTGAATGCCATATGTTACAGCGCCAGTTTTGGGCACCAATGTGCAGCCGGCGAGGCCTGGCTTTGAGCAATTGCCGAACGCCATTTCATAGCCATCCAGCCGCATATAACCTTTGTTCGTGGCGCTGGGGCAAACAGAGCGCATGCTTTCTTCCACCAGTAAGGTGCCATAAGCAAAATAGTACATAATATTCTCCAATTTATGATGTGGTTTTGGCGGTTTGCCAGAATGATTGGTCGTGAAATCTATCGCGCAATTGATCCATTTGATCTGCATGGTGACATCGTGTTTGGCGTGCCGCATCGCTTGCCAAACTGGAAACCAGTGGCGGCATTTCAAGCTCACATTTAGATGTCGCTAGCGGGCAGCGTGGTGCAAAACGGCAACCTTTGATTTGCTGTGATAAGTCTGGCGGAGCACCCGGAATTGAAATGGGTTCGTATTCTGCTGACGGATCTGGGATCGCATACCGCAATCCAGCGGTGTATGGATGAAATGGCCGACGTACGACTTCGTGTGTTGGCCCCTTTTCAACAATCATACCGGCATACATGACGATAATGCGGGAACAGCTCTCAACGACGAGCGCCAAATCGTGCGTCACCAAAATCATCGAAAAAGCTTGTTCTTTTTGCAACAAATCCAATCGTTCAAAAATTTGATCCTGAACGATCACATCTAGGGCTGTAGTGGGTTCATCAGCGAGCACGATTTCAGGCGAAAGGGCCAATGCCATGGCAATCACAGCGCGTTGCCGCATGCCACCAGAAAATTGATGCGGAAAATCATCCAAACGCTGCGGCGGAACGCCGACCAGCTCAAACAGCTCAGTTGCTCGTGCGCGCGCCTGTTGCTTATCAACGTCACGGTGCGATTGAATCGCTTCGATAATTTGATCGCCGATTTTGTGAACGGGATTAAGTGCATTTAATGCACTCTGTGTGATCATGGCGATATCATTCCAACGCGACTGGCGGCGTTGTTCTTGGCTTGCTTGCAGCAAGTCAACTTCACGAAGCTTGATTGCGCCCCGCGTAATTTGAGCATTGGGTGCCAAAACGCCCATGATTGCCTTGAGCAAAGTGGATTTGCCACATCCGCTTTCACCCACCAATCCGACACGCTCGCCTTTCTGGATCGCAAAGTTAACGTCCTGAAGCGCAGAGACGGGCTGTCCATCAACGTTATAGTGGGCATCAAGGTTCTTGATTTCGAGCAAAACCTCTTTTTGATTGTTAGCCATCATGCCGTCCTAAACTGCTTGCTTAATGCGTGGATTGACGACTTCTTCATAGGCACGGCCCATGAAATAAACTGATGTAACTAGGATCATGATTGCGATACCAGGCGGCACAACCCACCATGGCGCCCGATACATCATTTGGCTGGCATAGGCGTCATAGATGATTGACCCCCAACTCACGACATTGGGATCCCCAAATCCAAGGAAGCCAATGCTTGCCTCGGTGATAATCGCCCATGCCAACGCAAAGGTGATGCCGACGAGTGCGAATGGCATGACGTTGGGCGCGACCTCCCGATAAATGATGTCAAAATCGCTTGCACCTGTGGTGCGGGCGGCAGCAATGAATTGCCGTTCTCGCAGCGAAAGAACCTCCGCCCGCACGATCCTTGCGGTGGAACGCCACATGACAGCCATCATCGCCAGAATTATGGTCCAGATATTTTGTCCAGTTAATGAGAGCAACACGATAATGAAGGGTAAGAAAGGTAGGCCCAAAAAAATGTCGGTTAATCGCATTAAGAAGCTATCGACTGCGCCGCCAAGATAACCAGCCAAAAGCCCAACATTGACGCCAATTACAACAGTGCCCAACGCGGTCAAAAGACCTATGGTAAGCGCTGGCCGGGCACCCCACAACATCTGGCTCCAAACATCTCTGCCCAACAAAGTTGTGCCTAGCCAATGATCCCAACTAGGTGGCGCAAGGCGGACCAGATTGCCCGTTGCATCGTAAACCCGCTCAGTTGGTCCAAAAGGCGCAGCGATTGGTCCAAGCACCGCCAACGACATGCAGATAGTGAAGACGATGAGGCTGATCTTGCCCGCAGTAGACCGCCAGACAATTGAGAAGAAATTGAGAAATGTTCGCAGCATAACTGGCTCCTAATTGTAACTGATGCGCGGATCAAGCAGGCCGTACATAAGGTCTGCAAGCAATGTGCCGCCAACAGTTAGGACCGCAATGAGTAGGAATGAGGCCTGCACCACTGGATAGTCAGAACGCCCAACTGCTTCGACCATCAGCAACCCAAGGCCTGGCCAAGAAAACACCGTTTCAATCACCACAGAGCCGGCCACAGCCCAACCCAAAATCATGGGGAGTGTTGTGGCTAACGGCAGCAGTGAATTGCGCATGGCATGGTGATATAAAATCTTGTTTTCTGGCACGCCTTTCATGCGCGCAAGCTCGATATAGTCCTCACCGATGGTGGAGAGCATTGTTGACCGCATCAAAAGAAACGGAAAGCAGAATTGGTAGGCCACGTTGACCATAAAAGGCAGCGCCAGGTGATGCAGAAAATCTAGAGAGAAATACATCTGCCAAGTGGCCTGCGGAAACTTGCCTGGGCTTACAATATGCCCCACCGGGAACAAATCCAACTTCAGTGAGAAAAATAGAATTGCGAGCATACCAAGCCAGAACACGGGCGTTGATTGTAACGCTGTGGCCAGCAGTACGAGCAGCCCTTCCGCTTTGCTGCCGCGCCGCCAAGCCATATAGGCGCCCACCAGTGCCCCGAGGAAATAGGCAAATATCATCGAGGGCAAAATCAACACCAACGTATTGACCATGCGGTTGCCAATTTCGCCTGCAACTGGGCGCAAAGTATGAAAGGAAACGCCGAAATCAAATACCGTCAGGTTTTTGAGATAGATAAAATATTGAATCCAAAGTGGTTGGTCTAAACCAAACTGTACCTTTAGAGCTGCTTGGGCTTTTGGATAAAGTGCGGGGCTAATCACTGTCGCGGTTGGATCGCCGGGCAACAACCGAAACATGAAAAACATGCCGGTAATCATCACAAACAAAGTAAGTGCGGCATGCCACAGGCGTTTGACTAAAAATCTACGCACGATTCGTCACCTCCGTTTTCGCATCGAATGCAAAATGACACTCAGCTCGGTGATAACCTTTGTGGCGTTCTGCGGGCTGTTCCATTTCACATTGCGGCTGCGCGTTGGGACAGCGTGGATGGAACCGGCATCCTGCTGGGATATCGGAGGCATTTGGAATGACGCCAGAAATGTTTGGCCGACCCCGCCTAATGTCAGGGTTCGGGTTCGGGCTCGCCGCCAGCAATGCCTGCGTATAAGGGTGGGTAGCGTGCTTGAAAATGTCGTCACAAAGACCACTTTCTACAACTCGGCCTAAATACATGATGGCAAGCTTGTCGCATATCGCGGGTACGGAGCTTAGGTCGTGTGTGATGTAAATCAGGCCAATGTTGCGCTCTTTGACCAAGCGTTTAAGTAGGCGGACGATGCTCCATTTAATTGACACATCCAGCATCGAGATTGGCTCATCAGCGACAATCAAATCTGGCTGGAGCACAAGTGCACGCGCGATACAAACGCGTTGACGTTGGCCCCCGCTTAATTCGTGTGGAAATTTGTTTAGGTAACGCTCAGCTGGCATCATCTCAGCATCGTTTAATGCGGCAATTGCACGTTCTCTCAGCTCTGCTTTGCTTAAACCCAATCTCTGGTAGATCAGCGGTCGGGTAACAATCTCTTCTATTGTGTGCTGAGGATTTAGCGACCCATAGGGGTCTTGAAAGATCATCTGCACCTTCTGATGAAACAGCTTTCGATTGGACTTAATATCTTCTGCAATATCGTTACCGTTGAAGAGCAGGGCGCCACTACTTGGCGATTCAAGGCCAACAAGTATCCGTGCAAGTGTGGACTTTCCGCACCCGCTTTCACCAACTAGCCCAAGAACTTCTCCTGGCTGCAGGCGCAAACTCACACCATCCACCGCGCGAATTTTTTGGGGATTAGAAAGTCCGAATAAATTTGAAAACCCCTCGCCAAGCACATAATGCTTAGCGAGATCTTGTACATCCAATAACATAGATCGCTACACGCCTAACTTACTATTCTGGGAAATGCAGGGCGCCATTTTCGTCCCAAGTAAATCCGGCATCGACGAGAATTTTCTTTGCTTTTTCGATGTCATATTCCGGCAATGGCAGGCTATCATTGTGCCAAAATGCATTGATTGGCACGATGGAGCTTGCACTTCTCGTCGCGTCGCCGCCCAATACTTCATCAACGATCTTTTCGTAAGGAATGGCAGCTGTAGCTGCTTGCCTCAAAGCTTTGTGTTTGAATACCTCACCAGAAGCCTTGTACCGGGCAGACATGTAGCCATTTGGATAGGTGCGGAAGATTTTTAAGTTTTCCTGCGCTTCAAATTCACCCACAACGGTTGGTACCAATGGTTGCAATGAAACATCAATGTCACCTTTTTTAAGCGCTGCGCCAACAACTTCTGCAGAACCAAAAATCACAAACAATAAGTCCGATTTCGGCTTCATAAAGTGATCCGCGCGCCGCGTGAAATAAATCTCTTGACCCTCTTTCCAGTAATTCAGTGAATATGGGCCGCTGCCAATCGGATTTGTGTTGCGGAATTCTTGTGGTTTGGAGATACCCGTATCTTCAATCACGCTGCCCCAAACATGCTTCGGCACGATAAACACTTGCCCAAGTGTATGCAGGATAAATGGTGCATAAGCCTCAGTGAGTTTGAAGCGGATTGTGCCGTCGTCTTGAATGATCACTTCATCCAGGTGCTCAAGATATTTCTTGTAGTATGCCGCTTCCCATTCTTTGAAATAGTCAAATGAGAATTTAACATCTTCGGCGGTCAAAGGGTTGCCATCTGAAAATGTATGGCCTTCACGCAAGGTGACATCAATTGTTGTCTCATCGACAATTTTTATATTGCTGGCCAACCGATTGCGTGGCTTGCCATCAGGCCCCAGCTCAATCAATCGATCGTATATAAGGCTGAGATTGTTGAAATCCTCAGCAATGTTCGCTGCCAATGGGTTGAATGAGGCTTGGTCAATTGTCTGCCCCATCTTCACCGCTTGACCGGTTAAAGAAACCATTTCCAACTGGTTCCATATTGAGCGCAATCCATCTGGGGCAGGGACATAACCAGGTATTTCTAGGTTATCAGTATTTATTGCTGTAGTGGAAATCGCCGAGCCTATAACAGCTTCAGGTTGCAGATCATAAAGCACTTCTTGCAATTCAAGAATAACGTCACGCCGAGCGTCTGCATCGTAAATGGCAAGTTGTTTTTCGCCGAGTTCATCGACACGCTCGTCAGCAAACTCACCTACATTCCAATCGCCTGGTGCCGAATGTGCCGAGTTGAATTGTGCATTTGTGAAAAAATCCGGCTCCATACGGTAAGGAGCGCCAGACAGAACTGACATTACTACGTCAAAATCATGCTCAGAGAACCACTTACCCAACATTGGATTTGGAAATGGTTCAGGGTTGAGATTGACTTCCAGTCCGAGTTCTCGCCAACCATCGGCAATGTAACTACTTGTTTCGTAATAATGTTGATATTTGGCTGCTGGCCAGGTCAAAAAATCAACCGGCGGTACTTTTTCCCCTTGAGCGAATGCGGTTAAAGAGCTTGAGCTCAACAAGGCCGCCGCTAGCGGCAATGCATATCTTTTCATCGTTTTTCCTCCCCAATGCCAATGCAGACAGCGTTTTCACTTTTCGTGCATTGCTCGGCCAATCCAATTCGAATTGACGGAAACAAGTTAGGGACAGCTCAGCACTTGTGTAAAACGAGTTAATCGCGCAATATCATTCCAAAATGGAATATGTAAAAATTATGCATCGCACATTACCTTCAATGAATTCGCTTGTTTGCTTCGAAGCTGTGTATCGTTTGGGCAGCATTACGCTTGCTGCCGAAGAATTAAACATGACACAAAGCGCGGTAAGCCGCCGCATTCAGGTACTCGAAAGCCAATTGGGGCAAAGCCTTTTTAGGCGAGAGCGTAAACGTCTATTTTTAGAACCCGCTGCCGAAAACTACGGCAAAGACATGTCACAGATTTTGAGTGAAATCGAGGCTTCAACAGCACGATTTTTGTCCCACAACCAGTCTATTGGACTGCTAACCGTTGCTGTGCCCCCCACATTTGGATCACGCTGGCTTGTTCCAAAACTGAATAATTTTATTGCTGAACACCCTGGTTTGGACCTGAATTTGGTGTCCAAAATACGCCCATTTAATTTCGATCAAGAAGATATCGATATGGCCATCCATTTTGGCAATCCGGAATGGCCCGGTGCAAAGCTTCAGTATTTGATGCCGGAATTTGTAATCCCAGTTTGTTCACCAGCACTAATTAGCCAAACGCAGCCGGAAAACATTGTCGAGATTCTGGATTTTCCGTTGGTACACCACACTACGCGGCCCGCGCTTTGGCAAACGTGGTGCCAATATTTCGAGTTGCCGTCCAATAAAATTAAATCAGGACCACGTTTCGAACATTACGCCCACGTTATACAGGCGGCCGTGAACGGAATTGGCTTCGCCCTTATTCCTGACTTCTTAGTTCGAAATGAAATTTTGCGTGGCGACCTGATTGTGCCTGTGCAGGGGCGCATGAAATGCGAAGAAGCATATTATTTTTCATGGCCTAACAAACGCCGCGGAGACCAACGTATAGAGACCTTCTCCAAATGGATTATAAGACAATGTGCGCCAGCCGCATAACAATTACAGATTTTTTTAAATCCATTCGCTACTTTCAGATGGTCAAAGTTTGCCAAGATGTCTGATCACAGATTTCCCGTTTGGGGTCTTTTCTAGCAATGGAATTGACTTGCCACGATTGTCAGTTTTTGGGGTTGTTGGGTCAAAGACAGGGTCCCGGTACCAAATGACTGCCTCAAGCCCAAAGCGCAAAAAGCTACGGCAACCACCAATTTTGCCTCATCCCGGAGTGCGCGATGGAAGCAATTCTGATTACGAACTTGAAAAGTCACATTCTTGCCAATCCTTGGTGTAAGGTATCCGCTGCAACTAGTTCAAGAGCGTGAAACATTGTCAAGTCGCAATCGTGGTACAAACCTGCCTTCACCATTTCTACAAAGACTAGTCATTTTGGACGACAAAATGGCGGAAAAGTCGGGTTACCCATTCAATCTACCATGGCTAAAAGACGATGAATTTGAACTTCGATTTACTACGCCTGTAACAATCATCGTCGGCGAAAACGGCATGGGGAAATCTACTTTAATTGAAGCTATCGCCGCGCTGAGCGGCTATGACGAGGCTGGCGGTGGCAAAGGTTACCGTCCAGTAGATCATACAAACGCCATCGACAAAAGCGGTGCGGAATTAGCGAATGTGTTGCGAGCAGGTTGGTTGCCGAAAGTGACGAATGGTTGGTTTTTCAAGGCAGAATCTTTCTTTTCCGTAGCCCGCTACCTTGATGATGCCGCCCGGGAAGGTGGGGGCGCAGCACCTGACTTTCTATCTTGGAGCCATGGTGAAGGGTTTGTTCGTTTTTTCGAAGAGCGAACGTCGCGACAGGGCATCTACTTTATGGACGAGCCTGAAAGAGCTCTTTCCCCGAAGAGGCAGCTTGAACTCCTTCGGATATTGAACCGCATCCAAGAAATGGCCAATGCTCAGGTTATCATGGCGACACATTCGCCAATACTGATGGCATTGCCTAATGCAAGAGTTTTACAATTAACTCGGCACGGTATTACTGAAATTGATTTCCGAGACACTCAGCACTTTAAGCTCTATCAATCATTCACAGTTGATCCACAAGACTTTATAAAGGAGGCACTTCGAGATGAAGGCAACTCTCAATTCTGAAAGGCCATGCTTCCGAAGCAAACAATCTTCTGGGGAAGCGCGAAAGCAGCTTCGGCCGCTTATAGTGGCCCTTGACTTATATCTGAGCAAAGGGTTTGCTGAAGGTCAGCTTCGAGGAATTCAAATCAAGCATACGAATGTCTGCTTTTGGGATGTTGCGAACGCCCAGCATATCCGAGCACACACTATCGTTGAGCGCAGAAAATGTTTCCAGAATACAGCGTATAATTGCGCGTAGTACTATCGTCGCCTCCAGATGTCTAGCTTCTTGTCCGCAATATCAGACGCAGCTAAAGAATCGTTTTGAAAGGAATAACAAAGATAGCTCGATGTGGATTTACTAACCTCAAAACACGTCAGATGCGGACCTTAGATTTTCAACAAACCTTCTAATCGTGTCGCCAATCTATTGCATCTAATCCAATGCTCAGTCTGCCTTTAGTATTCGACTTCAACTAAAGGATTGATTGGCCGGTTGATTTCCAGTCATTGACGAAGGCTTCAAGGCCTTTTGCGGTCAATGGATGTTCGGCCAGTTTGCGGATCACCGCTGGTGGAATCGTCGCCACATCAGCACCCGCAAGCGCGCTATCGCTCACATGGTTGGCTGAACGGATTGACGCCGCTAGAATTTCGGTTTCAAAACCGTAATTGTCATAAACCGTGCGGATATCTTCGATCAGCTGCATGCCATCCAAATTGATGTCATCCAAGCGGCCAATAAAGGGCGACACATAGGTTGCGCCAGCTTTGGCGGCCAACAGGGCTTGGTTGATGGAAAAGCAAAGGGTCACATTTGTCTTCACGCCCTTATTGGTGAAATAGCGACAGGCTTTCAAACCATCCATGGTCAAAGGCAGTTTGATCACGACATTGTCGGCCAGTGAGGCAAGATAATCGCCCTCTTTCACCATGCCATCATAGTCTGTGGCGGCCACTTCAGCGGAAACAGGACCGTCAATCAGGTCACAAATTTCTTTCACCACTTCAATAAAGTCACGGCCGGATTTGGCGATCAGGCTTGGGTTGGTGGTGACACCATCCAAAAGGCCAGATTCATTGAGTTCTTTAATGTCAGCAACTTCGGCTGTGTCGACGAAAAATTTCATGATTTCCTTCCTTAGCGCTGAGTATAATCAGCCAATATTTGGCGCGACCGTTCCACATCGCGCATGGTTTGTTCTTTGAGAGCGTCGACTGATGGAAACACCACCATTTCGCGCAACAGCGCCACAAAACTCACATGGATGGCAAAATCATAAAGGTCACGATCAAAATCGTGAATATAGGCTTCAAAACGCCGTTCTTTCACATCGTCAAATGTGGGATTGTCGCCAATGCTCATTGTAGCATGATAAATTTGATGCTCGTCTTCAATCGTCACCAAACAGGCATAAACACCATCCGGTGGGGTGGGGGCATCCGCGGCGACAGAAATGTTGGCCGTGGGAAACCCCAGCACTTGCCCCCGGCCATGGCCGGAAACCACATGGCCGGATAAGATGATCTCTTGCAAAGAGAGAGCAGGGGCGGCCGACATCAGGTTTCGCCCATTAATTCGCGAAATTGACTTTGATGGAACACAAGCGGATCGATTGTTGCGAATAGTTTCGCTTCGTGCACTTCCAGCATGATCATCTCATGATCACCTGCCGGAAAGGCGGCACTTTGCCTGCATTCGAGCCACAAGGCCCCGTCGTCAATCAAAATGGCACCATTGTCCTTTGCCGTCCACGCCGCACCCTCAAATCGATCAGCCGTGCGCGATGCCAGTTTGCGGCATAATTCGCTGTGGCTTGCGCCCAGAACGGTAAGGCCCAATCGGTCCGCTTTTGCCAGCATTGGCCAGGTCGATGATGTGTTGCCCACACAAATGGAAACAAGCGGTGGATCGAGCGAGACCGAGTTGAACGAGTTGACAGCGAAGCCAACCGGCTTGCCCTCAATAAGCGCACAAACCGCCACAACTCCAGTAGGGAAAACGGAAAAGGCGCGGCGCAATTCGGTGGGCGAAATTGCTTCTGCAAGTTGAGCTTGTGCTGACATTAGACTTCTCCCGGGTCATATGCTTGACCCATAACTTATAAATTCTTCGATTTATTTCGTTTGAACTATTCTATCTTGAATGTTCAAAAATGATCACGTAAACATAAGCTTATGTCGAACCTTACACGCCTCATGGTGCTCGGCGCCGTTCATCAATTTCAGCCTGTGCATGGATATTTTCTGCGTCAGGAACTGATCACTTGGCATGTTGACGAATGGGCCAACGTCAATCCCGGTTCCATTTACAATGCGCTGTCGTCGCTCAAAAAAGATGGCTATGTAGAAGAGCATTGCATCGAGACGCAGGGCAAACGCCCCGAGCGCACGGTTTACAAAATGACGCCAGAGGGCAATGTCGAATTTATTCGCCTGCTGCGAAAAGTCATTTGGACTGTGGATGCGTTCGACACGAAATCCGGAATGGTACTGACCTCGTTTATGTTTGCCCTGAGCCGACAAGAAGTGATCGAAGTGCTGGAACATCGCGTGCGCGAAATCGATGCCCGTGTGAAAGCCAACGGCTATCATGTTGAAGATGTGGTGCAATCGGAAACCACGCCGCTTTATGTGCGCGAGATATTTGAGCTGTCCACCACGCGTTTGAAGGGCGAAAAAGAATGGACCGAGGCGCTGCTTCAGCGGCTGCATGATGGCGAATATAGCTTTGCGGGGGAAGAGCCCAGCAGACGCGGACGGCATCAGCCCTAACAATTTGACAGCAATAGTACTCATAAGATCACCTGTTGCGTTTGCGGTGAATTGCTGATCATCGCCTGAATATTCTCTGATGATAAATTGTCGGTTTGAGCGCCCATCGCCGTAGCAGTGAGAGCCCCTGCGGCAGACGCATGGCCAATCGCATCTTCAATTGAATGGCCAGAGGCTAGGGCTGAAGCAAATGCCCCACAAAAAGCGTCGCCAGAGCCTGTTGTATCAACGGCATTGATGGGGAACGCAGAGGCAGTCTGCGCTGGGCCATCATGTTCTGCCCACATCACGCCATTAGCACCCAGCGTCACCACGATGAGGGAAGGGCCGGCTTGCCGCAAGGCATCAAAGCCGCCCAAATCCTCTGCCTCTGTTTCATTTACCACCAAAATATCAACCAACGCCAAATGTTCAGAGCCAACATCGCGGGATGGTGCCGCATTCAGCAAAGTCAGTACGCCAAGATGTTGACTGATCGCCATGGCGGTCTTTGCCGCCTGAGGCCCAATTTCCATTTGCACCATCATCAAATCAGCATCGCTGAGGGCATGTGGCAGTTGGGTTAGGTCCAGCTGCTCATTGGCCCCCGGCACCACAATAATGGAGTTTTCGCCCCCAGTTTGACAGGAAATATAGGCAGTGCCTGTGGGCGCCTTTGGATTGGTGCGCAGATAACGGTCACTTAGACCAATCTGCGCGCAGACCTTGCGCAAATGCTGCGCGTCGCTGTCGGCACCAACTTGCCCCACAAATTGGGTGGAAGCGCCACAGCGATGGGCGGCAACGGCTTGATTGAAGCCCTTGCCACCGGGCATTTTGCCCAGCATTTGCCCCATAATGGTTTCGCCCGGCGCGGGGGCATGATCAACCTGCACCATAAGGTCTAAATTGATACTGCCCACAACACAGACTTTTCCCAAAGCACCCATGATGGACTAGCCCTTCGCGCCAGCGCGATAGCACGCGCCCGGGTGATCATCTCGCAATTGCGGTGTGGCTGTGCCCACCAAACGCTCGCGCAATGTTGCCTCTGGATAACCTTCACGCGCATAGCCACGTTCACGCAAAATCGGCAGTACCTTGGTTGCGAAATCCAAGGTTGAACCTGGCTGTGTGACCGGGGTCAGCAAAAAGCCGTCCAGATCGGTGGCGTCGGCCAATTCGCAAATATGATCCGCAATTTCCTCGGCGGGGCCAACCAATGGCGCGGGTTTCACGCCGTGGGCATGCCAATCTGCCAACACGTCAGCGACGGTTTTATCGCCAAAACGTGCAATCTGAGTTTGCGACAGCTCAGTGTGTAGCGAGCTCATCTTCGTTTCTGGTGCGTAAGAAGACAGGTCTAGCCCCGTGAACATGGCATAAGACGCCACAGCAACTTCCGGGTTTTGGGCATCCAAAACCTCCTTATATTTGGCTTCTGCTTCTTCCTTGGTGTCGCCAATCACGCATGAAAAGGCACTCATCAATTTGATGGAATTGGCATCACGCCCAGCCTTTACGGCTTCATCACGGATGGACTTAACCTGTTCGGCCAATTTTTCAGCTGTGCCGCCGCCAAGGAAAATACATTCCCCGTGGGTGCCGCCAAATTGGCGACCCCGTGGGGAGGAACCAGCTTGAAACAAAACAGGCGTGCCTTGCGGGGAATATGAAGCGTTGGCATAGCCATCAGAATTGAAGTGTGTGCCCTTATGCTTGATGCGGTGCACTTTTTCAGGATTTGCGAAATGGCCATCCTTATTGCGCTCAATTGCATCTGGCTCCCAAGAACCTTCAAACAGTTTATAGGAGAGTTCCATAAACTCATCGGCCATATCATAGCGATCATCATGGGCTACCATTGGCACGCCGAAGGCTTTAACGGCGGTTTCAGCTGTGCCAGTTGTCACCACGTTCCAGCCCAAACGGCCTTCGGAGAAATGGTCCAAGCTCGCCATGCGACGCGCAAATGAGTAGGGCTGTTCCAGAAGTGTAGACCCCGTAACCACCAATCCAAGATCCTTGGTTTGGCCGATCAGCGCGGCAGCGACAATAAACGGGTCCATACGCGGCAGATCCAAAGATTCTGTCGAGCAGATATCTGGCCGCTCACCATTCACTTCAGACCAACCCCATGCGTCCGCTAGGAACAAGAAGTCAAGTCCACCTTCTTCGCAAATGCGAGCGACTTCCTGCCAGTATTCTAGCCGATCAAAATGATCGCGTTTATTGCCTTTATGGCGCCATGTGGCGGTGCCGGAATCGTTAGCTTGTGCGTTCTCAAACACACCAAAACGGAGTTGTTTCATCTTAAAACTCTTTCATTGTTGGGGACGGTGGGCGCAAAAGGAACGTTCGTCCTAGCGCCCAACAGCATTCTCGTCGCTCCACCACAGAACCCGCTTGCGGATCAGGGCGAGGGCCGCGATCAAAACGATGCCCAAAAGGCAAAGCAGTGCGATAGAGGCCCAGATCACCGGCAAATTAGCCTGCGCGGCGGCAATGGTGAGCAGGGAGCCAAGGCCTGCTTGCTGACCCGCAGCCACAAATTCCGCGACAGCAGCACCCACGACCGAAAGGGGAAGGGCAATGCGCAGGCCGGCAAAGAAAAACGGCATGGAGCCAGGGAAGCGCAGATCACGGAATATCTCCCAGCGGCTGGCATGAAGCGTGCGCAACACATCCAAGGCGCGCGGGTCAGCTTCTTTCAACCCGGCAAGGGAGTTCACCAGCATCGGGAAGAAGACAACCAAGCCCGTCACAATATATTTGGGCAACATGCCGAAGCCGAATGCCACCACGAGCGCAGGGGCAATTGCCACAACCGGCGTCACCATAATCACCACCATTAGCGGCATAACGGCGCGTTCGATCAGCGGAAATTCGCACATAATGACGGCGAGGATAAATCCGGCAAATATGCCCATGCTCGCCCCAATGGCAATTTCTTGCGCGGTGACCAGAAGGTTCGCCCAATACATTTGCGGGAAACTCATCAGGCTGTTTCCAATCGCATCCAATGTGGGGATCACGTAAGGATTGGAATAAGCCACAAGCTGCCACAACACGGCAACCGCAATAAATGTGACAATGGTGGGGACGGATGAGAGCGCCATGGCCACCAACTTATAGTCTCGCAAAGGTCGCATAGCTGACCCAGCTAATTTTGTATCTGTCGGTGTTGTATTAGCCATGAGCTTCCCTCATCACTTTTTTCAAACTATTGCGTACATAGCCTTCCAAATCGCGGAAAGCATCAGTCGCATAAGCGGCTTCCTCACGAGGTCGAGGCAGATCAACCGGAATAATTTCAGCAATCCGCCCGGGATGCGCTGCCATCAAAACGATCCGGTCGGACAACATGATCGCTTCCGGCACCGAGTGGGTGACAAACATCACTGATTTCCGGTTGGACTGCCAAAACTCAAGCAAACCCATGCGCTGTTGATCTCGGTTCATCTCATCAAGAGCCGAAAATGGTTCATCCATCAGCATAACCGCGGGATCAAAAACAAAGGCCCTGGCAATCGCAACACGTTGCTGCATACCGCCTGATAATTGACCGGGAAATTTGTGCATGGCATTGCCCAGTCCAAACGAGCGTAACAAGGCTTCCGGGTCGCGCAAGTCGCGACCCTTATTGGCACCTTTGTTGATCAAGAGCGGCAAGCGCACATTGTCCAGCACCGTGCGCCACGGCAACAGAGCCGGGGATTGTGGCACCAAGCCGATCGACTTGGCTTCCGCCGCCGCTTTTACGGGGCTGCCATTGATCTCAACTTGACCGGCATCAGCCCTAGAAAGACCAGCCACAAGCTTCAACAATGTTGATTTGCCGCACCCACTTGGCCCAATAACTGAAACAAATTCGCCCTTCTTGATGTCAAAGCTAACATCATCGAGAACCGTGATTTTTGCACCTTCAGGGCCAAACCCCTTAGATACATTTCGCACCATCACGCCGACATCATCATCCTTTGGGAGTGATGATGCAGACTGGCTGCTAACATCCTGCATTCGCATAACCGATTAGCGAGGCCACTGAAGCCGGCCATCCTTATAAAGGGAGGCTACAAGTTCCGCGTCCATCATCTCATCAATGTTCGGGAGTTCAGCAAGTTCGCCATATTTGGCGACCATGGCGTGTTCATTTTTCCAATCAGCGGGGGAATGTTCACCAGGGGCTTTGTTGCTGTTGCGTACCCAAGAGGATTCAATTGCCCATGTACGCGCTTGCTGATCAGCTGGGAATGCAGAACCTTGGTTGTTTGCTGCGGCTAGTTCACTTATTTGCTCGACACAATCTTGTTCATTCGCCAAGCAGTATTCAAGCGCACGCAGCGACGCCCGCATGAAATCCGCCGCCACTTCACGGTTTTCTTTCAAAAACTGTGAGTTGACTTCCATGACGTTGTAAGTGCCTTGTAGACCAAAGTCTTCTGGGCGGAACTCATTAAATGGCATGCCAAGGGAACGCAGCTTTTCAGGCTGGTTTGACGCGTAACCAACAATTGCATCTACCTGGCCGCGCGGCACAACGGTCGGGTCATAATTGGTCATTTTGATCAGGCTGACTTTTGACATATCAACGCCAGCAGCTTCTAACATGGCTTTCGCAATTGGCGTAATATTGATGAAATAGCCCAGCGTGCCGCCTTCCAAATCCTTCAAAGATTTGATTTTCTCATTAGCGAAAATCGAAAAGGGCGAGTTGTTGCCATAAGTTGCTACAGCTTTCAAATTACGGCTGTTTGCAGCTGCCAACATCACGTCAGATGCGGAACCAAGTGCCGTGAACTGGGCTTGGCCAGATGCGACCAACAATTGACCGTTTGCGCCGCCCGCATTAATGTCGACATCAAGGCAAAGCGCATCGAAAAAACCAAACTCTTTGGCCAAAAACACATCTAGCTGCCCTGCACTAGCCGAATAGCCATAGCCGGAAACATAGGTAATTGTGCCAACAGATTGATTGCGCTCACACTCTTCAGCGCTGATCACCACATTGTCTTGCGCCAATGCGCTGCCGGCCATCAAACCGGCGGGCAGTGACGCCGCAGCCGCAAGTGCAATCGTTCTAAACGTTGACGCAAAGGCACGACCTTTGTGTCCCAAATTACGCGTATCCATTCTCATGATTCATCTCCTCTCCTCGCAATTAGTGAAAAAAGTTACATACTTAAATTCAATTAGTCAAGTTTGATTATTTGAGTTGAGAATAGAAGTCGTGCGAATTTTGAAATGCTCCAGCTCTGCTGAATTACGTGATATTCGGCAGGCCAACTGCAAAAGCGCATAAGTCCTATGACCTTTGTAAAATTGCTAAAGCTGCCATTGCGAGTGATCGAGTTTGGTGCGACGCTGGCCGATGATTGATCTGAGCTTTGCAACAGGCGTAAGAGGAATGGCAATACGCGCCGATCAATGGACTTCGGCTTTAACCGATCTGACACCGCCTGAACTTGGGAGCCAATACCGTCACATCGTGGGCTTTTTCATGAACGTTAGTATTGGGATTTTACATCTCAATACTAACATGCATGGGGGGCGGAAAGCATTTAGGTTCCTAAGAAAGAGAAATACACGCTACCTTGCCCTGATCTCATGTTTCGGGCAGTATGCCTTTACGGGGAGGCGATGGCGTCGCCACCGCATGATTGCGGCCCTATATTTAACCATCCTGAACGCCGGGATCTTGCTTTTCCGCTTGCTCGGTGAAGGGAGGTACCCATTCCCTCTCGGGCCAAGCGCACCGAGAAGGAGATATAGCGTGGACCGTCCCGAATTTTATAGATTTCACCAAGGTGAACGGGTTTTGCCCTTTGCCGCCAGCGAATATGACACTCGTCTTGCCGGGCTGCGTCTGACGATGGAGGAAATGGGCATTGACGCCTGCCTGTTCACGTCAATGCATAACATCGCTTATTATTCCGGCTTTCTTTATTGTGCCTTTGGTCGCCCATATGGCCTTGTTGTCACGCCAACACAAAGCGTCACCATCAGCGCCGGTATCGACGCGGCCCAACCGTGGCGGCGGTCCCATGGAGACAGCATCACTTACACAGATTGGCATCGAAACAATTATTGGCGTGCCGTGCGCGCGGTCACAGGGGAGGGCCGCACAATCGGCCTTGAGGGGGATCATCTGTCACTGGCGCAAAAGGCATTGCTCGACGCGTTTTTAACCCCCGCCCGCACCCTTGACGTTGCGCCCGCCACCATGCGCCAGCGCATGCACAAATCGCCTGCTGAAATTGATCTGATCCGACAAGGCGCGCAAGTGGCTGATGTCGGTGGCTACGCCATCAAGGACGCGATCAAAGTAGGGGCGCGCGAGATCGATGTGGCCATGGCAGGCCGTGACGCGATGGAGCTGGAAATCGCCAAACACTTTCCGGATGCGGAATATCGGGACAGTTGGGTCTGGTTTCAATCGGGCATCAATACCGATGGAGCCCACAATCCGGTGACCAGCCGCAGGCTTGAGGTGGGCGATATTCTCAGCCTCAACACCTTCCCCATGATCTCGGGTTATTACACCGCGCTTGAACGCACCCTGTTTGTGCAGCATGTGGATAAAGCGTCGCTAAAGATCTGGGAGGCCAATGTGGCGGCGCATGAATATGGCATGTCGCTGCTCAAACCGGGGATGAGCTGCGCTAGCGTTACGGAAAAGATCAACAAGTTCTTCGAAGACCGTGATTTATTGCACTATCGCACCTTTGGCTATGGCCACTCCTTCGGCGTGCTCAGCCATTATTATGGCCGCGAAGCTGGGTTGGAATTGCGCGAGGATATCAACACCGTGCTGGAGCCGGGCATGGTGATTTCGATGGAGCCGATGTTGACTATTCCCCAGGGGCAACCCGGCGCGGGTGGCTACCGTGAGCATGATATTCTGGTGATCACCGAGACGGGCAATGAAAATATCACCGGTTACCCCTTTGGGCCGGAGTTCAACATAGTTGGGCAGTAGGCCTTGAACGCACCGCTCATTTCTATTTGCTCACCATCCACGGCGTAAAGCGCGGGTCGTTCGCCATCCTTGCTTGATCTCAGTCAACAAATCGGACGCTTCAATGCTGCAAAATGCTAGTGCCGTGATGAGCCAAACGCGGAAACAAACAGATTGAGGTAGCTTCGAAAGTTGACTGGGAGGAGTGATGAACATGTCGTGGAAGCAAGAAATTTCGGAGATAATTGGTCGGCAAGACGAAAATGGTGGGCCATATTGGTCACGTGCCGACGGAAACATTCATGCGCCAGCGGGGTTCAGCACAATTGATGTGATGCACGCCATTGGTCAATTAGGCGGCAAAGTTGAAGACAGTCCAGTTTTAAAAGAGGCTGTCGAATTCCTTCTGGGGTATCAAAATGATGATGGTTCATTCCGATATGGGACGCAAAAATCGAAATTGCCCTGCATAACGGCCAATGTTTTGTCAGTTCTAGGGCGGCTGAGTTTGCCCAACTCAGCGTCAATTGACAAATCATATTCCTGGCTACTCGATAATCAAGCCGCAGATGGTGGTTGGCGATGCGCCACCGTAAAGCTCGGAAAAGCACCGGAAACTGACGCTAGCAACCCCGGCACGACACTCTGGGTTTTGGATGCATTCCTATTTAAAAACGGAATGAAAAGGCATGTCGATGCGCTAAATAGCGGCGTTGATTTCCTGTTGGACCATTGGAGCAGCCGAAAGCCATTGGGTCCGTGCAATTTTGGTATAGGCGGTCGCTTCCTTAAGACTGAATTTCCGTTTCGTCGATATAATCTATTCTATTACGTCTATGTCTTGTCTCAATACGAAAGTGCAAGAAATGACAAGCGTTTGCACGAAGCGTTCGAAGCTCTGAAGCCTTACACTGATAGCGGACATTTGAGTGTCGCGTCGCCACATCGAGCCTGGAAGGGGGCAGTTTTCGCGCCGCAAACTGGGCCGAGTGAACCAGCTAGCAAATATTGGAAGGAAATAGTCAAGCGTCTGGGCTAATGAGATTTTGTTCATTGCCGTTCACTGGTGCTCGGATGACGAGCTTGCGACTTCACCGCATCAGATATCCTTTATTTCGATGTGGCGTTTGAGTTTTGCTGCGCTGTCATTCCTTTTTGATCAGCGCGATATCCATTACATTGGTGCCGGTGGGGCCGGTAACTATGCAGGCTTGTTTTTGCTCTAGCAAAGGGGTTGGGTTGGCTTTTTCAATCGCGATGTCGGCTTCATTCACATGCTGCAAAGTGTCCCAATCTACGGTTGCGCCAGCATACTTTGTCGGACCATCCGTACCATCGGTGCCTATGAACACCCCCCTCACGTTGCGCAGGTTGTTTTTTTTGAGTTCGCGCGCAAACAGCAAGGCGAGCATTTGGTTGCGGCCCCCTAGGCCAGGTGTAGGAGGCAGCTTGACTGTGCTCTCACCGCCATAGATGTAGAGACCAGCCGGGCCTTCGATGATCTGCTCCACCAAGCGCACGCTTAGCGTTCTCACGTCTTCGTAAAGAGATTCTTCATTTGTGATGACTGCAAGTTGCTGGGAGAATGCCAAACGCTCAATTGCCTCGCGAACTGTTTGGTTTGAAGCGACCACCGAGGAGGTGTGCTGAAAATGGCACCTTGTGGGCGCCATGCCCAAGCCAGAGCCAATGCACGCCAGATTATCGCCCTGAACGTCTGAAATGGATAAGATTTCTGCGCGTCGCCCTTTAAAGTTTTGCAGCAGTTTGCCGCCCTTAATCAAAGAGATGCTTTTGCGATTTTGATTGATAGATTCGATGTCAGCGCCGCTCGCCAACAATTGCTGGTTCACCATTTGTAGGTCCTCAAGCGTCCAGCCCTCAGGTAAAACTTCCACAAGTGATGATGCGCCGCCCGAAAGGAGCATGACTAGATTGGCATTGGGCGGAAGTGCTGACACCCATTCTACCATGTGTGCGCCAGCGACAAGAGATGTTTCATTGGGTATCGGGTGGCCCGCTTCATAGGCATGAAGTGTTTTGTCCACACAGTTTTTATCCATGTGGTCTAATTTTGTAACCAGAAATCCCGATGAAATATCTGTTGTGGAACGTCTTGCGCCCGCCATCATGCTGGTCGCAGCTTTCCCGACTGCTAATACATGTACGGGTCCATCAAGGCTTAAAGTGTTTAGCGCATTTTCAATCAGGGGTGCTCCTAGAGCGGCTTCGATCCCCTTAGTTGCAAGTTTTTTCAGCATTAATAAATCCATTTGCGTCGGTAGAATCTCAAATCTCAGTATCTATTGGACTAAAAAAAATACCAAAACAAGATTTTTCTATTTACAGCCAAGTTTTTTCCGATTAGTGGTCTTAAGGTCCATATTTTAGACCTTGGGAGGAATTATGAAAAAGTATCTACTGGCTGCAGCTGTGAGCATGTCTGCATTGGTCGGCGCTGCCTCGGCGGAGCCTGTTCGCCTAAAAATGGGGTCCGCTTTTCCCTCGTCTCAGCCTTTGCTGGGAACAGGTGGCGTCGATCTTGCGGAAACGGTTACAGCCATCACCGGCGGTGATGTGCAGATGAAGTTCTATGAGCCTGGCGCTTTGGTTCCCGCGTTCGAATTGCTTGATGCCGTGGGCACGGGCACAGTGGATGCAGGCTGGGCCCAGCCTGCCTATCATGCCAAAAATGATATCGCTTTCGCATTGTTTTCTGCAATTCCATTCGGTCCGCGGGCAAGTGAATATGCAGCCTGGATGTTTTATGGCGGCGGCAGCGAGATGCTGAACGATCGTCTGTACAAACAGTATAATGTTCATTCAGAGATTTGCGGGGTATCTCCACCAGAAACCGCTGGCTGGTTTAGGGAAGAGATTACTTCTCTCGAGCAAATGTCGGGCCTTAAAATGCGGTTTTACGGCTTGGGTGCTCGCGTGATGCAAAAACTTGGGGTTGATACCCAGTTGCTGCCAGGCGGTGACATTTATCCAGCGTTGGAGCGGGGCACGATTGACGCAACCGAATATTCCATGCCTGCCGTTGATGAAAGCGCCGGGTTTCACCAGTTGGCCAAATTCAACTACTTCCCTGGCTGGCATCAGCAATCCACTCTTCAGGATTTGATCATCAACCTTGATACTTGGAACGCCATGACTGATGGGCAGCGTAAAGCCATCCAAACAGCCTGTCGCGCATCCTTCACAAATATGTTGGCTGAGGGTGAAGCGATCAATGGCGCGGCGTTGACACGTTTGCAGGAGGAGCACGGTGTAAATGTGCGCCGCTGGAGCGAAGAACAACTGGCCACCTATGAAGAGAACTGGGAGGCCGTGGTTGAAGAGCTAAAAGCAGAATCTGCTGTGTTTGCGGAAGCTTGGACGGAGCTGGAAGAGTTCCGCGCCGAATATGCAGTTTGGAAAGAAAACGCATATCTCCAATAACCAGCAATAGAGATGTGCCGGCCGAGCCTGTCGCGGCCGGCACATGCCTTTCAGGATAAAAATCATGATCAAGATCGCTCGACACATTGATCGGCTCTTGCGGTTAGTTGCCCAGGCCGGTGCCGTTGCAATGATGGCGCTTATCGTTATCACTATGTACGACGTGCTGACCCGTTACTTCCAAGTGCCGAAATTTCCAGGTTTGAACTCGACCAAACTTCAGGAGGCGGAGTTTTGGAGTCATACCATTACCTTTGCAACCTTTATCGGATTTGCATTCATCAAAAATGCGCATGTCCGCATTGATTTGGTCAGAGATCTATTTCCGTGGCGGGCCAAGCTCGTGCTCGAGCTGATCGGTCTTATCGTATTTTTGATACCATTTTCAGTTTTTGGCTTTCTTTACAGTTGGCCCTATGTTCAGCGTTCCTTCATGAGCAATGAAGTGTCTTCCTCAACTGTTGGCCTTTCAAATGTGTGGATTTTGAAATCCATGCTGCTCGTTCTTTTTGGGGCGTTATTTTTGGCAGGTATTTCCCAACTGTTGAAATGTGTGGCCGGCCTTGTCGAGGCAGAGCCTAGTGACCAAACGCGCGATCTGCTCTCCGGAGGACATGAATAATGGCCGAATTTCTTCCTCTATTCATGTTCTTGGCTTTGGCGCTTTTTTTATTTTCCGGGTTTCCCGTTGCTTTCATCTTGGCCGGCGTGGGTTTGGCGTTCGCCCTGATCGCCATAGCAATTGATCCTTGGCTATTTGACTGGCAGCAGTTCAACGCTATCCCGGTGCGCATTCATGGTGCGATATCAGAGAACCTCATTCTGACGGCGATACCCATGTTTATCTTTATGGGGACAATGCTGGAAAAGTCGGGGGTCGCGAACGATCTTTTGAATTGTCTTCAGGTTTTACTGAAGCGTGTGCCTGGTGGACTAGCCCTGTCAGTCGTCATCATGGGCACTATTCTGGCCGCGACCACAGGTATTATTGGCGCATCCGTGATCATGATGTCTTTGTTGGCGCTGCCCGTGATGATGGAAAAAAACTACTCGCCAGCACTGGCGACCGGAACAGTAGCTGCTTCAGGCACGCTCGGCATACTTATTCCGCCATCTATCATGCTTGTGATTATGGCGGATCTCTTGTCTAAGTCTGTGGGCAACCTTTTCATTGCGGCGCTTGTTCCTGGCTTCATGCTCGCCAGCTTTTACGCCATCTACATCATCGCGATTTGTTGGCTGAAGCCCGAGCTTGCGCCTAAAGCTGATCAAAACACCCGCTCCTTGAACTCGAAAGAGCTCGCTTTCATGATCTTGAGATCGTTCCTTCCACCGGTAATGCTCATAATTGTGGTGTTGGGCTCTATTTTGGCCGGTTTTGCGACGCCAACTGAAGCGGCGAGTGTTGGCGCATTTGGTGCGATATTGTTGGGCTTCATCAATCTTGTTGTGCTGCCCAGGCTTGGTGTTAAGCCCATTCGGTTTGCACAAGATATGGCTAGTAATGAGGGGTCGGAGGAAACGGACTCGTACCGTCTACGCAACTTTTTTGCGACCATTTATGACGTATTGATCCGGTCGGCGCTTACTAATGCGATGATTTTTGGCATTTTTATTGGTGCGACGCTTTTCGCCTTTGTTTTTAGGCAGATTGGCGGCGAAGAAGTTGTCATTCACTTGTTCGACAGTATGGGCCTGGGGTCGTGGGGTGTTCTTTTGTCCTTGATGGCGCTCGTATTCGTCTTAGGTTTCTTTTTTGATTGGATCGAAATCACGCTTATCGTACTTCCGGTCTTCGCGCCAATTATCTCAGGTTTGGATTTCGGCACTCATCTGCCTCAAGCTGATGTCGTCTATTGGTTCGCTATTTTGATGGCGATTAATCTACAAACGAGCTTCTTGACCCCGCCATTTGGTTTTGCGCTTTTCTATCTGAAAGCGGTGGCACCGAAAGAAATTCGCATCCAGCAAATCTACAAAGGAATTGTACCATTTGTGTTATTGCAGTTGCTCGGCCTCATTCTTGTGATAGCTTTCCCGCAAATCGCAATGTGGTTGCCAAACGTACTTTTGGGCTAAGAGTCGAGTGGCAGCTCCTTTCGAATGGATGTCTGCCACCTGCTTGAGCCAATGGGGGTCGAAATGTCTCTACCGTCACTTAAAATACAAAATATCGATGAAGTGGTGGAAGATCGACTTGAGTTCCTCATCATTTCCGGGGTGTTTAGGCCAGATCAACCAATTCCTTCCGAAAGGGCGCTGGCACAAGAACTAGGGGTTTCGCGCACGGCGGTTCGGCTTGCTTTGTCGCGTTTGCGCGCCAAGCGGCTAATACAGAAAACAAAGTCTGGACATAAAGTCTCAGTCGCGCTTTCAGAAAATCTAATGGCGGCATTGTCGACAACGATGGCGCGCCATCCCCGCGATATGATGAATCTTTGGTGGTTTTTGATCTTGGAAAGCCATCGTGTAGCCAGGCAAAAAGCAACCGGAATTGATCAGCAACGCATCAGCAATGCCATTCGGCAGCTGGCCGATGCTTTTGAAACCAAACGCTCTAAGGGGCAGTGCGCAGCGCTAAGCGAGTTATCGATGAGACTTGCAGAAGCCAGTTATAATTTCTGTTTTATCCAGTCTATGCATATTATTTTGCGGGTCGCAGAACCCGCATTTGTTAGTGTTTTGCGCAGCTTTGATGGAAAGCAGCGCTTGCTATGGTTGAAGCGCCTTTCGGAGTTACAACTCACGTCCGATATATATGCAGAAGTCCCTACGGGACTTGAAGAGCTTGATTTTCCCACCGAGACGCCTTCTCAGATCGAAACTGGTGGTCTCAAAGGTGCAGGCTTGGAAACAAATGGTGCCACATCTCGATTGGTCGAATTCCTTTCAATGGAGCAATTCAGGATTGGAGACCATGTACCGCCCGTCAACGATCTTGCAAACCGGCTGAGCTATTCTGAGGACGCAATTCAGCTCGCACTTCTGGAACTCGTGGCGTTGGATATGTTGCAGCATGAATCCAGAAACAAATACATTATCCTGCAATCCGAACCTGCGTCGCCAATCGCGAAATTGATTGAAAGCATTTTGCGACAATCCTATGCGGTGGAGACGGTTTTTGAATTTAGAATTTCTGTTGAATCGGCTATTGCTGCCGCGGCCGCGCGCAACATCAACGAAACCCAAATCGCCGAATTTGAGAACCTGCTTTCTGACATGTCGGAGTTGGCCGGTAAGGATAGCGACGCATATAGCGTACTCGATGCAAAATTTCATGAACGGCTTGCACAAGTTTCGCGGCAACCTGCACTCTCGGCCCTCTCAGGTGCGTTCCAGCCCATTATTACTCACGTCATCCAGCACTGGTTGAGCAAACACAGCCATAAAATCGGTGATAATTTGCGTATTCATATGCAACATGTTGAATTGTTTAAGGCTGTAAAGACACATAATCCAAATGCGGCGGCGCGACAGATGCAGGACCATTTGGCGTATGTGTTGAAAAGCCTGGCACGTTTTGAACATGAAAATCACTTGCTCGGCATTGCGCAATTGCGCGAGTCGGTCCAATAATGGCAACCCCTTGAGACCTTATTAAGGGCCATTTGATTTCGGCTCAGAGGTGAACCGTGGCGATGTCGGCAGGCAAACGGTCATGTCAGACAAGTCCACAATGATCGGTGACGGCGCTTTGTCGCGCTGCATCGGCATCTTTCTGCCATAGCCTGGATTTAGGTCAAAGCGGGGGAAGTTTGCGCCAGCAATAAGCACACCGATGCGGTCTCCTTTAGCAAAACAGAAATCTGTAGCCATTAATCGCACTTTTTGTATGCCTGCAGCGTCTTTTGCCAACCGTAAAATACCGTCAGTGATGTTGGCACACTTGAGCAATTGACCATCTGGTCCCGTCATCGTTTGCAAGAGGGTCACGCTAACATCAAAACCTTGATGCGCGCGCGGCGGCATAAAACTCAGGGTTGGGCTGCCAATTATTGACATCTCTTCGAGAAGCGGAACGGACTGGTAGAGCAAAAAATCGTCGCGCTGAAAGATGGAAGTTTCGACGTCTTTTCCACATAATAGATACATACCGCCGCGCATCACCGGTTCGCCGGAAGTGATTGCACCACCGATTGTGGGGAACGGTTTGGCTGGATCAATGCGCAATCGATGCGCTTCAGAAAATCCTTTTGTTCCGTCAAGAGACCTCAGGGTGTCACCAACCAATCGGAACTGAGTATGCTGAGAGTCGAGCTTCTCATCTGGTCTGGTCACGCGCCATGTGCCACCGAGTGGCCAGTGGTGATACTGGCTGTTTTTAAGGGGAGTCGGTCCCATCTCAAAAAAATAGTCATTCTGGCACAAGGGATCCGCACTTTTGCCTAAAGCAAATTGAAACCATTTGTGGCGAAAATCCAAAAAATCCGTCTGCATCAATGCATCTATTGTGCATTTAGGACCAAAATCCGCATCACCCGCATTTGATTGACTCCGTTTGCCGTGCAACCATGGTCCCATGATGAGTCGCAAGGGCTTCGTAATATGTTGCTTTAATGACTTGTGTAAGTCCAACATTGAATTGGCATAGGGGTCATTCCAAGACCCGATAAGACAAATGGGAATATCAGGGATATTTTTGATCCACCGTCGTGCGCACGTCGCAGGGCCTTCATAGTCAGAGGCGGCCAAATCATTATTCCAAAGCTGAAAGAGCGAATTCTCATATGTCGGCAACACACTTAGTGGTGAGTTTCCTTTCTCCCACGCGTCGTTGAACATTACCTCTGAGATATCTGTGGCTTCCAGAGCCGCAGCAGCTTGGTTATCCTCAGTATTGAGAGCATGTAATCTGGCATGTTTATAAGCCCAAGTGAGCTGTTTGAGTTCAAATGCGCCGCCATAGCGGATAGAGTGCGCCTTCAAATCATAAAGCCCGCCAGTATCTACGCACATCGCCGCAAGACCGGGCGCACCGGCGCAGGCGGCTGCCAGCTGTGTATGCGCTCCATAAGACAATCCTATGGTGAGAATACTTCCGTCGCACCAATGTTGGTCAACAATCCACGAGAACGTGTCGAACCCGTCTTCTGCCTCGTTCACATACTTTGTGAATTGACCTTCAGAGCCATTTCGACCGCGAACATCCTGCATCACGACTGCATAACCCTGATTTCGAAACCATGCAGCGATTTCTACGCGTGTCTTTGGTGCGCTCTCTTTTGCAGAGACCTCAGAATTTGAAATGCCGCGGCGATTATAGGGCGTCCGTTCGATGATGACGGGCCAGGGACCCGGCCCGTCAGGGAGATAAATGTCGGTGGCCAACCTGACCCCATCTCGCATTGTGACCATTGCTGATGAGCGAAAGGGCAGAGCTGTTTCATTCAGTAAAACATTCATATCAGGATGAACCACACTAAGTAGGACTATTCTTTAGGAGCGAAGTTTTGCGCCAAAGTGCGCTCTATTGGACGGGTTGACAGTGTAATGTCATCGTCCATGCCCCAAATAAGCTGCTCAAAATACAAAGGCAGTATCCCTTGCTCCTGGTCGAAGCCGATTTGTGCGGCTTGCTCCAATAACTCAGCTTTTTCACCTTCATCGAATGTTGCCGATGCTTCGGCGACAAGCTCATCAAACGCTTCGTTTGAAAAGCGCCCGCGGTTGAACGTGCCTACGCCGTTTTCTTTGTCATAAGTCGCCATGACTTGACGCAGACCGCGCAAAGAGTCGCCCGATGTTGTGCCAAAGCCAACCAAGAACACGCTGAACTCTCTCTTGGAAGCCGATTTGAAGTAGACATTTTTCGGCATCGCCTGAACTTCGCTGGTCAACCCAGCACGGGCAAACAGTTGCGAGACCGCTTGTAGGACCTTTGCGTCATTGACATAGCGATCATTTGGACCGTGGATCGTAATTTTAAATCCGTCGGGATAACCGGCCTCGGCCAATAGACGCTTTGCTTCATCAATATCAGCCTGCGGCACATCAATGGCGGGATTAAAACCCATGAAGCCCTCAGGAACCATCTGACCTGTCGGTGTACCTTTTCCGCTTAGAATGCTTTGAACAATTCTGCCGCGATCAAGCATCAAAGACAGGGCCTTGCGGACGCGCGCATCTCGCAGCGGGTTTTTGATCTCAGACCCATCTTTCTCGGTGATGAAAGGCGTGACCTCCCGGTCGCTGTCCATGTGAAGATAAATCACGCGTCCTGAAACGCTGTCGACAACTTTCAGGTCGTCCCGTTTTTCAATTGTATCTGTATCCGCAGGTGGCACCTTGTCGATTGCATCCACGTCACCCGCCAGCAAGGTCGCAACGCGTGATGCCGCATTTGGAATATAACGGATAACAACATCGTCATATGCCGGGGCGCCCGCCCAGTAAGTCTCGTTAGCGTCCAAAACTAGGCTTTCATTGGGGGTCCAAGAGACGAACTTGTAAGGGCCTGTGCCAATGGCGGCATTGCCATTGTCAAACTCCGCGCTCGCAACGTCATTGCCGAGTTCTGACGGCAGAATATAAACGCCGCCCAGACCCTGCATGAGGCCAGGCGTGGGTCCCTTAGTTGTGACGCGCAGTGTGAGAGCGTCCACCGCTTCAATCGTGTCAATCATAGACACAGAGCTGGTAAACGGAGCCGGTGAGTTGGCGACATTTGGTACGCGTTCAACAGACGAGATAACATCAGCGGAATCAAAGTCAGAGCCATCATGAAATTTGACCCCTTCCCGCAGTTTGATTTCCCAGGTCAAATCGTCCAGTGCTTTCCACGAAACGGCCAAAGAAGGTTGGCGTTGCATGGCCTCATCAATGGTAACAAGTGTGTCAAATATGTGCGCCGCTGTATTTTGATTGGGTGACGTACGCGAAAAATGTGGGTCAACAGACTGGTGTTCGCCTGCTAACGCGAGGCGAAGGGTGTCAGCAGATACCCCGGTTGCCAAGCTACAAAAAACAAGCGCTGCAACGCTGGCTTTGGTTAGATGTAAACGCATAATTTTTGGTCTCCTCTCTATTTTCTTTACTTTGGTTGGTTGGCATCGATATGCGGAATGGCATCGCCCAGATGACAAGCACTCAGATGCCCTTCAGACAGGTGCTGAATTGGAGGCACCTTATTTGCGCAAATCTCTTGCGCATGGGGACAACGCGGGTGAAAATGACATCCCGAAGGTGGGTTAAGCGGGGAAGGCAGTTCACCCTTGATAGCTGCAAACTTCTTTTTTGTAGTGTCCAACGAAGGTGCTTCAGCCAATAGCGCCTGCGAATAGGGATGGTGAGCGGACTTGAACATTGTCTTAGTGGGCGCGATTTCGACAATTTTGCCCAAATAAAGGACAGCGACTCGATCAGAGATATGCCGCACAACATTCAAATCATGACTGATGAACAGCGCGGTAAACTCCTCTTGTCGCCTTAGTTTTTGAAGGAGCATGAGAATCTGCGCTTGGATGGACACATCGAGTGCAGCGACAGCCTCATCAAAAACCACTATTGCAGGGTCCACTGCAAGGGCGCGCGCTATGCCAACCCTTTGGCGCTGTCCACCAGAAAGCTCATGGGGAAATCTGTGAGCCAACTCTGGGGCGAGGCCCACTTGATTCATCATTGCTTTTAGAAAGCTCCGCTTTTCCTTTGGTTCAATGATTTTATGCGCTAAAGCAGCTTCAACAATTGTATCACCTATCCGCCTCCTTGGGTTAAGGCTCGCATAGGGGTTCTGAAACACCATTTGGATGCTCGTGCGGACCCTTTTGGCCTCGGCGTCAGGTAGTGAGGCGAGGGGGCTGCCGTCAAACAGAATATCGCCTCCTGTGGGCGACAATAATTGCGCCGCGATGCGACCAAGTGTGGTTTTACCGCACCCGCTTTCGCCAACGACACCGACAGTTTCCCCTGCATAAACAGCTAGGTTGATATTATTGAGCGCCACCAACCGTTCCAACGGTTTGCCAAGCCGGAGCTTGTGCGCCAATCGACTGAATATCCCATCATATCGAGTAAACTCACGCGATATGTTTTTAAATTCGATCAGAGGAGTTTCCGTCATGATGCGCCTCCTAAGGGGAAATGGCATCGTATATATGAAAGTTCATCGCTAATCACAGGCGCTTCAACCTGTTTGCATTTTGCTTTGGCTTGAGGGCAACGGGGAGCAAATGCACATCCTTTAAAGTTTTCCATGAGGTTGGGAGGGAAACCCTCAAGTACAGTGAGTTCTTCGCGACCCTCAACGGGAAGGGCTTCGATAAGCGCCTTGGTATAAGGGTGTTGAGGGGCGTTGATGACCTGCGCGGCGTCACCTAATTCAACAACCTCCCCGGCATACATGACGGCTATGCGATCTGCAAAACCTGAGAGCAAAGCGAGATCGTGGGTTACCCAGATGACGGCGGTGTTGCGAGCCTGGACCATATCCTGCATTTCAGCAATAATCTGTGCTTGGATGGTGACGTCCAGGGCGGTTGTTGGCTCGTCAGCAATAATGATCTCAGGTTGGTTGAGAAAGGCGATCGCGATGACGACCCGCTGACGCATCCCCCCCGAAAACTCATGAGGATATGAATTCAAGCGCTCGGCGGGTGAGGGAATACCCACAGCTTGCATAGCCTGAATTGAGCGTTTTCTGACGTCGTCTGTTGAAACGCGCGCATGGGAAAAAATGGCTTCCGCCATTTGTTCTCCGATTGTCAAAACCGGATTCAATGCCACCATCGGATCTTGAAATATAAACGATATCTTGTCGCCACGGATGGCCCGTAGATTATGCTCGCTGAGTTGAGTAAGATCTTCGTCTTCAAAGAGAATGTGTCCGTCAAGGATTGACAGTGGGGGCTCCAACAGGCCCACCAAGGAGTAGCTTGTCAGTGATTTCCCTGACCCGCTCTCGCCGACCACACCAAGGATCTCCCCCGGATGAAGATCAAAAGAGACGCCACGTACCAATTCAATATTTTGTTGTTCACGCGACAAGCCAACCCTTAGATTGTGCACGGACAATACCGACGCATTTGGAGTGTTCATCAGTCCACCTCTTTCGGGTTCAACAAGAGGCGCAGGCGATCACCTACGACATTGATTGTAAAAATGAGAATGACTAGGGCGATGCCCGGGAACAGCAGCTGCCACTCGTGGCCCGACAATATTTCTTTTGAGCCATTAGAGATAAGCAATCCCAGCGACGGTTGCTCTATAGATACGCCCAAACCCAAGAAGGACAGGGACGCTTCGATAGCCGCGGCGTGAGCCAGTTGCAGGGTAAAAACCACCACCAAAGGGGGGATGGAGTTAGGCAGTAAGTGTACCAGCAAGACCCGCCAAATTGGAAGCTCAAGGCACTTTGTGGCGTCCATATATTCTTTGCCCATTTCCACAAGTGCTGCGGATCGCGCTGTCCTCGCATAATAGGGCCATTGGGCGAACACGAGCGCAAAAACCAAATTGACAACGCCCGGACCGAATACTGCCATGATAATCATGGCGACCAAAATGGTCGGAAAGCCAAGCTTAATGTCCACGGCACGCATGATGATGGCTTCGGTTTTGCCACGGAAGAAGGCGGACGACAGGCCGGCCAATGCGCCAAGGAAAAAAGCAAGTGCCGCAGCGGTGCCACTGATGAGCAGGGAGGTGCGTAACCCATAAAGGATAGCCGAAAGCATATCCCGGCCCAAGGCATCTGTGCCCAACCAGTAGGTGATCGCGCCGTCACCTGACTTTGAGCCAGGGGGCAGGTTGCTATCAAAAAAGTCAACCACGGCATTGTCATAAGGGTTTTGCGGTGAAATCACGGGCGCAAGAACCGCAGCGGCTACCACAATTGCCAAAGTAACAAGCATCGCGAATCCAAAGGGACTTCGTGTGCGGAATGTCGCCAATAGCGATAGGGATTTTTGGAAGGTTTGGCTGGTCATCAGGCTTTCTTCCCATCGATTGAAATGCGGGGGTCGAGTAGCGTGTAAAGAATATCGACGATGGTGTTGATCACAACGAACAGGACCACCACGATCAACAAATAACCTACAATCACAGGCCGATCATTTAGCTTGATCGAGTTGATCAGCAGTTGTCCCATGCCTGGCCAGTCAAATACGGTTTCAGTGATAATGCCGTAGGCCAATAGGTTGCCCAGCTCTAAGCCCAACACAGTCACAAGTGGGATTTGGATATTGCGAAAGGCGTGTCGCAAGAGGATACGCCGATTGGATACACCTTTCGCCCGCGCATATCGCACATATTCGGAAGACATTACTTCTTGAATAGAGGACCGGGTTAATCGGATGATCAATGCGGCATTAAAAAGTGCTAGGTTGAAGGCGGGGAGCAGGATATGACGCCAGCCATCCCAAGTGGCCAAGCTTGTCTCAATCCCGAAGATTACCCCGACGTCTCCGCGGTCGCCAGCGGGAAACCAGTTTAGCCAGACCGCAAACAACAAGATGAACAACAAGCCCTGCCAAAAGTTGGGCAAAGAGAACATAAAGATAGAGCCATTCATAATGGCATGATCAGTTGGCGTTTTTGAATAATATCCTGCCAATAGGCCGAGCGGGATACCCATGAGAACCGAAAGCGCGAAGGCAACAACGCCGAGCTCTACAGTGGCCGTCAATCTTTGCAGGATAAGCGTGACGGTTGGTGTGTTATAGACAAAGGAAACCCCGAGATCGCCTTGCACAAGTCCCTTGAGATAAAGCCAGTATTGTTCGCCCAAAGACTTATCTAGTCCCAAGGCAACCCGCGCGGCTTCAATTTCCTCTGCGGTTGATTCCGGCGAGACCAAAAGCTCGATCGGGTCGCCAATTGCATAAACGCCGGCAAAAACCAATATGGACACAATGAGCAGCACAATGGCCGATTGGGTCACCCTTTGTAATAAAAAAGCAAACACAGATTCTCTCCTTTAAATGCAAATTAGGGACTTGCATATTGACCGTCAATTTTACTATGATTTCGCTAAATCTACCGGTATTTTAGATAGAGTTTATGTCAACACCAACCATCGCCGAAATCACCAGTTTCCTCGCCGTAAATGCGCACGGTTCGACTGTTCGTGCCTCGAAGGTTTTAAGCAGATCGCAATCCCAAGTCTCCGCAAATATTGCGAGTTTGGAAAAGAAACTGGGTTACGCCCTTTTCATTCGAGAAAACTCAAGATTGCGACCATCTCCCCACGCCACAACCTTTCTGCCACTGGCCGAGCGTTTGATCGAAGCCCATCAGGCGATCGTATCGGCTTCACGCACCGGCAGAAACGCAAAACCATTTTCGATTGGCGCGCCCCGATCTTTGAGCATGACCTTTTTACCCAAGGTCGCGAGCGCGATGAATCAGCGACGGGGCGACTTGTCAATAAGAATGATTTTTGAAAGCTATCAGGAAATTTTGGATGATGTCGCTTTGGGACGTCTTGATGTCGGCATTGCAAAATTACCCATTTTGGACAAAAGGGTTGTCGCCCAACCGCTTTGCGAGGTGCCGTCAGTCGTCGTTTTGCCGCACAATGATCCGTTGACCAAACGTGAGTTTATTGGTCCCGTAGAAATTGCGAACCGTCCTCTCATCCGCCTGGGAACCGGGTCTGACTTTCGCGAGCGCATTATGCTGGCATTTAAAGAGCAGCGTGTGCATCCGAACTTTGTGTACGATATTGGCGGGGTGGGGCCGGCATGCCGTTTGGTTGCAGAGGGCTTGGGCGTAGCCATAGTTAATAAACTGATGGCGACGGAATATCTGGATTTGCTCAACCTTAAAGCCATTCCCTTTTCGCCGACCGTCAACCATCGTTTTGTCTGGATTATGTCACCCTTTTGTGAGAATCCGGCATTGGCGCAGGAGTTTGGTGAACTATGTGAAGGGCTTTTGGCGGAAGACGCATGAAATCAAGAGTTTGTATCTTGAACAGCAGGAACACAACAATCAGTCATCTGACGCGTTTAAAGTGGCGCGCCATTCGTTGATGAAGCGACGGCGCTTGATATCATCCAAATAGGTCAAAAGGTTGGGACCTAGTCTAATGGGAAGTAGCGCTCTACTAGAACTCAAAAGCGCCTGTATTTGCACCGTGCGCGCTTCCTCACGTAGGGGAATAAGGGTGGAGTTGTTGGCTATAACCTTTTGACCCTCATTGGAGAGCAAGAAGGCAACAAACCGTTTTGCGGCGACCTTGTTTTTTGCGTTCTCTAAAACAAAGGCAGTACGGGTCATTACCAGAGAATAATCGGAAAATAGCTTAATGCCGATGCGGTCGTCTTTCACCGCTGCGCCGTGTGCGTAGGAGCCAAGAATGTTATAACCAATCAATAGTTCGCCTTCACCGATCTTCTCGATCATCTCTGAGGTGCAACAATAAAGTCTTGATTTGGCCCGGCCGAAAGTCTCTACAAGCCTTGAGAACAAATAGCCTCGCTGGACATCTTGCGTGGCAAATAGATAACCTACTCCAGATTTCTCGATGTCGTATGTGCCGATGCGATGTCTGAATTGGAAGGGGTGGTCGCGGATGATCGTCGCGAGCTTTGAGCGTGTTTCCGGCAACTCTAATGTGTTGAATGCTTTGCGATTGTAGACCATTGCGACAGGTTCGAATGTAAAGCCGTAGAGCGAGCCAAGCCATTGTGACCATGCCGGCAAATCTTTTCCTTCGTTGGGGATAAATCGGACGGCGAGGCCTCGGTTGACAAGGTCCACTTGCAGGTCCATCGCTGAAGAAATAACAACATCAGCACCGTCTTGGTTCACCAATAAACGCTCGTACAATTCTCGCGTGTTATATTCGTGATAGCGAACAGCAATACTGGGGTTCAGCTGTTCAAACACATCTATAACGCGTTCAAAAGCGGCAGTGTCAGTGGCACTGTAAATGTTAAGAACATGGTCGTCATTTGCGCGGGCTATAGTGGATACGGCCAGCAAGACCAACGATAAAATTCCTATCAGCCAATTTTTCATGCCGCTATGCCTGTTTGTTTTCGGGGAAACGCAACTCAACTGAAAGGCCGCCTAAACAGGATTGGCCTAGGCGAAGTTCACCACCATGATTTTTGACAACATCTGCGACGATTGAGAGCCCTAGTCCGCTTCCTGCGTTTGGGCCCAAAGCCGTGAATCTTTGCAAGGCTAAGTCCGCTTGATCTTTTGTTAAGCCAGGCCCGTCATCTTCGAATTTTAAGACCAGAGTTTGCTGCGGACCGCTTGTTCTTGAAATAGATATTTGAATGGACACGAGCCTTCTTGTGTGTTGAACAGCATTTGCAATCACATTATCAATTGCCTCTTTAATTGCGACCTCATCGCCGTTTATTGTCGCATGTCCACAAAGATCGTCTTCCATGCGAAAGTCGAACTCCAACAAGTTCTGTATATCCGCGCTAAGAGACCGTTCGATGGCTTGCCGGACAGTTTTTTCCAGGTCCAAGATGCCATATTCCACCTCTTCGTGCCGATACATGATCATGGCGTGCGACAAGAGTTGGTTTGTTGAGTTTATTGTGCGCTTCAAGGCGTGTTCTGCATCAATATAGGTTTCAAGACGTTTTTTTGGGTCATCAATGTCTCTTGCAGCCTGAAAATGCCCGGCTACTGTGGATAAGGATGTGCGCATCTGATGGGCCACATCCGCAATGAACTGCTCTGCATTTTCTCTCGATGTTCTGAGTCTGAGCATAAAAAGGTTGATGGCGCGAATGAGACTACCAATTTCTCTAGGAGGTTGCGCTTTAAGATATTTGGACTGGAGAGGGTCCATTTGGGCAATCTCGGCCTCAACGCCAAGTAGCGGTTTTAGCGCACGTGTAATGGCCAGTCGTGAAAACAAAAGGGAGACAATCGCGAGTGTGACAAGGCCGACCAGTCCTTTTAGGAAAATATCCCATTGCAATGCATTTCTGCTGTCCCTTGTCTGCCCGATCTGAATGCCGACAGTTTCGTTGATATCGACAGAGATCAGCGTACTATACCGAGTTGAGAACCTTATGATGCTTCCGTCATAAACCCCATCGTAAAACTGTGTATTGCGGTCTTCATCCACAGGCGGGGGCGGCGGCAATTCGTGGTTGCCGGTTATCGTTTTGCCTTGGCTGTCAAACAAATGGTAAAAGACACGATCATTCCTCGAGAGCGTGAGAATTTCGTGAGCAGCTGGAGGAAGGTCGATGATGATTTCACCATCCACTACCGATAATCGCTCCTCCATGACAATTGACGCACCTTCCAACAGCAAATCGTAGGTCTGATTTGCTGAGTTTCGGGCATGTGCCCAAAGGCCAAGCGAAATTATTGACAGGACGATGAGAAAGCCTACTGCCATCACAATTGTTAAGCGCGTCCTTAAGGAGTAATGCGGTGAAGTGGGCTTAGTCATTTATACTCGCAAGGTACCCGAGCCCGCGGACAGTGCGGATTTCAAATCCAGAACCATCCAGCTTTTTCCTCAATCGCGTGACGGTCTGCTCCACGGCATTCAGACTAGGCGTTTCGCTAAAGGTATAAATGCGGTCTGCGACATCTTCTTTGGACAACAATTTTCCCAGATTGCCCAAAAAAAGCTCAAGCATTTGAACCTCGCGAGCCTGCAAAGCAAGTGCATCTCCATCGACATAGGCCAATTTAGAGTTCCGGTCGTACTCAAATCGAGCAAAGTGGATGCGGTTGCTTGATTGCCCAGCCCTTCTGCGCAGAACTGCCCGACATCGCGCTGCGAGTTCACCAAATTCGAAGGGTTTGGTTAGATAATCGTCAGCACCTATATCCAACAAGTCGATGCGGTCCGAAACCTGAGATCGTGCCGTAAGGACGATGACGGGAATGGAGAGTCTTTGTTCGCGCAACTTTGAAAGTATTTCTATGCCAGACATACGGGGGAGATTGATGTCGAGTATTACGAGATCAAAGGACTTATGACGCAAAAGTTCGAATGCTTCGCGTCCATCTTGTTCCCAATCAAGTGCGCAACCGTCGCGGTTAAACCGCACGGAAAGTTGCGCTGCCAGCTCTTGGTTGTCTTCGACAAGTAAAACTCTCATAGCTTTTGAATATATTCTAGCGCTGCCATGGCTCCAACACTTTCCGCGTTATTTCTCGTCTAGTCAGCGTTGGGTCAGTATGCAGTCAATACAATGTCAGTTCAAACGGGTACGAGTGTTCCTCCCAGCCACTTTTAAAGGTGGGTGGGGCAAATTTCAAATGGGAGGAACATATGAAGATTAGAAACATTGGCGCTATTTTTGCCATTTCGCTGGCTTTTGTTGGTGTTGGACATGCGGCAGGGATTGAAAAGCCAGAGTGCATTGCCCCTGCAAAACCCGGGGGTGGGTTCGACCTGACCTGCCGAATTGCTCAAACTGGCTTGGATCCGCAGCTGGACAACCCAATGCAGGTAACGTTCATGCCTGGCGGTGTAGGTGCAGTAGCTATTAATTTGTTCAATACGACCCGCACCGATGATGACAATGCGATCGTTGCGTTCTCGTCAGGATCGCTGCTCAATATGGCGACAGGAAAATACGGTGAATGGGATGAAACCGACGTACGGTTTTTGGCCTCTATTGGTGCTGACTTTGGTGCCGTCGTCGTGAGAGCGGATTCACAATATAACACTCTTGGCGATCTGATGGAGGCTGCCGAAAACGATCTAAACTCGATTGTATTCGGGGCTGGTGGTTCAATTGGCTCTCAAGATTGGATGAAGGCGGCGTTGCTGCTTGGTTCAAGAAAACTGAATCCGCGTGATATGCGTTATGTGGCATTTGACGGGGGCGGCGAGTCAATTGCGGCGCTGCTGGGTGGTTCAATTGAGGTTTATATGGGTGACGTGGGCGAGATGGTGTCGCATATGGATAGCGGAAAGCTGAAAATTCTGGCGGTCATGTCGCCAGACCGATTGGATGCGCCATTTGCCGACATTCCCACAACCAAAGAACTTGGGTATGACGCAGAGTGGACAATTTTGCGTGGCTTTTACATGGGCAAAGATGTTTCCGACGAGGCCTACAATGCCTGGAAAAATGCATTTGAGGCCGCCTATGAAACTGAAGAGTTTAAAACAATTCAGAAAGAAAAGGGGTTGCTGCCGCTCAATATGGCCGGTCAGGAACTGAATGCATCGGTGCTTGAACGGGTCGCAATAATGCGTGAAATCGCCCGTGGTGCCGGATTGATTGATTAACCTAACGAAATTGGGGGAGCCATTGCGGCTCCCTTTTTTGGAGCGATCCCATGCTTGATCGAATATTCGCATCAGCAATCGCAATCGTTGCGGTTGCGTACACATTACTGGCTTTCACAGTTATCAAGGCCCCTTTTCAATATGACCCCTTGGGGCCAGAAAGTTGGCCGCGAATTTTGGGCATTGCCGCCATTTTTTGCTGTGCTTTGTTGCTCATAAAACCAGACGCTCAAAAAGAAATGGTAGCCCGATCAACATTAGCCCGCTTGCTCGTTTTGATCGGTCTGCTCTCTGGCTATGCATATGCTTTTGAACCGATGGGGTTCATTCCCGCCACCTTTTTCTTTTGTGCCGCATTATCAAGTTTCCTCGGTGCACGCGTGATCTATGCAACTGTATTTGCTTTGTTGGCAAGCGTCGGGGGTTATGCGCTGTGTGCTGTGCTTTTGGACTTGAATCTGCCCGCCGGCATTCTAGCCAGTTTTTTGTAGGAGCCCTTAAATGGACGTTATTCTAAATGGACTAGGCGCGGGCTTCGCTGTTGCCCTTGATCCGTTCAACTTGTTTCTTGTTCTCGCGGGTTGTTTTGCGGGCACGTTGATCGGGGCGCTTCCTGGTTTGGGGCCCATCAATGGTGTGGCCATATTGTTGCCGATTGCGTACGGACTTGGTTTTCCGCCAGAATCTGCGATTATTCTGCTCGCGGGGATTTATTACGGGGCGGAATATGGTGGACGTATATCATCTATATTACTGAATGTTCCGGGTGACGCTGGTGCCGTGTTTACGACATTGGACGGCAACCCAATGGCCAAAAAGGGAGAAGCGGGCAGGGCACTGTCGTTGTCAGCAGTTGCCTCGTTTGTCGGCGGAACCTTTGCAGTGATATTGATGAGCTTGTTCGGTCCGCTGCTTGCGTCATATGCTGTGACCTTCTCGCCGTCGGACTACGTTGCCCTTATGGTCTTTGCATTCGCCAGTCTTGCTTCCTTGGTGGGATCAAATCCCGTCAAAACCTTGCTCGCCGCACTGATGGGCCTCATGTTGGCCTCCATTGGTATTGATGCCAACACCGGTGTGGCCAGATATACATTCGGTATTCCTGACATCCTCGCGGGCATTGACTTTCTTGTCGTAGTAATCGGTCTATTTGGCATGGCAGAGCTCATCCAGCTGGTTGAACAGCAAGTGTCTGGCGCGCTCAAAACAATCAAGATCGATAAGAGCTTTGTGTCTTGGGCCGACATTAGACGCGTTAAATGGACCATTATGCGGTCATCAATCATTGGGTTTTTTATCGGTATTCTACCTGGAACGGGCGCGTCTGTGGCGTCTGCAGTCGCCTATGGCACTGAAAAACGTGTTTCGGATGCAGATAAGACGTTTGGAACCGGTAATCCAAAAGGCCTTGCGGCGCCTGAAGCGGCGAACAACGCTGCAGCGGGAGGTGCAATGGTGCCAATGCTGACGTTAGGTATACCCGGGTCAGGCACAACCGCAATCTTGCTGGGCGCGTTGTTGCTCTTCAACATCACACCGGGGCCTGCAATGTTTGAACAACGACCTGAAATCGCATGGGGACTGATTGCGTCAATGTATATCGGCAATGCGGCACTGCTGGTAATCAATCTGCCGCTCGTGGGGCTTTTTGCTCGTCTATTGACAATCCCCCAGCAATATTTGACGCCTTTGATCGCTGTGCTGGCATTTGTTGGGGTTTATTCGGTCGTTTCCAATCCCCACGATCTCTACATGATTATCGGCTTAGGTGTTTTCGGTTGGATGTTGAGAAAATTGGACTTTTCGCTCGCGCCTGTAATCCTGGGATTCGTACTCGGTGGCTTGTTTGAAGACAATCTGCGCCGAGCACTGTCAATTTCCGCCGGCGATTGGCACATTCTCATCGAGTCAGGCAACTCAATTGTGCTTTACCTATTAGCGCTTTGCGTTGTCGTCCTACCTCAATTGATTTCACGTTTGAGAGTAGACTACGTAAAAAAGAGATAAATATTGATTGGACAAGTTCGGCTGCGCAGCCGAACTAATAGACAGAGGTAATGAAGGGTTTTCTAACCTTCAAGCTTCTTTGTCACTATGACTGCTATTAGAAACACAGCCTTTATTCTTTTTTTGCTGATCCGTCAGGTTTGAACCAGCATCCTTATTTGAACAATACGGCAGGCGTTTGTCTGGGTCGGTCACAGGTCAGTTTCAATTAAAGATCTGTGATCATTTGGATTTTTATTTCAAGTGGGACGCTACTATTCTCGCGTCGGAGGACTGTATTGGGCGGGAAGCGGCCTATCGCTGCAGCCCCGAAATGCATAGGCAGTTGCACGGGAAGCAGACATTGAAACCTAATAATCATAGCGTAATGCCTCGCCAGCGAGAAATCAAAAATATCGATCGGTAAATAGTCTCAAGGCTAAGAATATGGCAGTCGATGGCAGCTTTGGCCGAACGCGCGTAGAACCCGGCTCTTCGCATTGCCAGGCGCGCCGAGCGCAATGAGCAATCGTTTCGCAAAACTGCGTTCTGTTAGTTCAATCCATAGCGTTTTTTATCAGTTCTAACTGACCAATCGCAAAACGCTCCACGACGGTTATTGTCTCGCCACAAGCAAGCTTAAGGTCTTCCGGTGATGGGGTCTCGTCATAATAGGTTCCGTGGCTCAGAGAATTGATCAAAACACTCTTTATCTTGAGATCTTCGTCTCCGGCCAAAAAGGTAATGAAATTCGACAAATCATGCGATTTGTCAGGCCTGCAAAAACGACCAACAGCCTCCAATACTTGCCTAATTGCATTCCCAGTGCTGTGATCGGGGTCATCACCGTTCGCAACGTGATATACGTGCTCAAGCTGTTGCTCAAAGGGCGCAACATAGCTGTGCAAATGAACTAATTTATGCGCACTTCCGTCCTTGTATAATGAGAATGTCGCGTCCTTTTTAATGACGCTGTTGGTCCGCGATATATTGAAGAAATAGCTACTGTGCGTCAGCACCAACAGGTCTGGCCTCTTATTTTTAGTGCCATCAATTTTGGCTGGATTGATCGACACCTCACCCTGATCTGAAACGTTCAGATTCTTAAGCGTTTGAGCGATTGAGAACACGAAGTCATAGGACATCGAAGTCACAGGGTCGTCGAAAACAAGGAACAGCTTTCCATAGTCACTGTTTGACGCGACTTTGCGGTGTAAACAGGCCACGAAATAGCAAAATGCTATGGCTGTCTTTTCGCCGTCGCTCAGTGTGCGATGCGGCCCCCTTTCCATTTCTTTATCGCCGCGTTTGAGGATAAAGTTCTCATTATCAAAGACATATTTATCGGCAAAAAACTCTTTCAGGAGCAGCGCAAAGGTCTCAGCTACGCGATCTTTCGCATTCGTTGAAGGAGCTGCCTTTTCAAGCTCACTTAATCGCTTCTGTTTGGCTTGGGTGGCCTCGTTGAGGTTCCTCAGGGCTTCAATTTCGGACCAGCTATTGAGGGCAGACTCCTGCTCAAAGACGGCACACGCTTTTCGCTGTAGAGCCTTGCGCTCATCGTCCGCTCTCTCGACCGCTTTAGTGAGCTCAGCAACCTTGGTGTTATTATCCTCGATAATCGCGTTGATCGCGATGATCTGAACGGCGAGATCGTCAGCGGGCAACGAGTGTGCGGACGCAAGCGCCTGGGCCTTTTTCTCTATCGCTGCTTTGGTAGCGGACATTGCCGTACGTGCATCTTTGAAAGTGGTCTCTCCATCGGAGATTTCGACATCCTTCTTCGATGGCACATACTGCTTTAGCTCGTCAAAGCGAGACTTTTGTCGTACGAACTGTGTCTCGGTTTCGTTGAGTCCTGCCTCTTTTTGATTAAGCTTGAGGAAATAGTGCCGCAGCTCCTTTTTGTGCTTTTCCTCCTCGTCGGCGAAGTAACTGACATAGGAGTCAAGGAGCGCCTTCGGATCAGCGTCTGTGATCCCTTGCTCGCAGAACGGACATGTGGTGCGATGCTCTTCCTGAATAATCTGAGTACCAATCTCATAGAAACTGTGATGGGAATCGATCTTCTTTTTGATCTCTTCGGATACGCTTGAAGGCGATGTCACCCTCTGGAGTGACCCTTCAAGCGCTTTCAGGTCGATGTCTTCGCTTCCAATGGCGTTTACGGTTTCCGGATAGACAGGCTCTGCCGGAATAGCCTTCAGGCTATCCAGGTCCGAGAGGATACTCGCAAAGCTCTGCTCCGGCTGATCGGGCGTGTCAGAGAAACGCTCCAAAAGGCGTTCGAGGTTCAGATGTTTATATTCTGAAAGGTTCTTATTGATCCCCGCTTTCTCTACCAGGTTTCGAACCTTTTCCTTATCGAATTTGGTTCGCAGTGCCGTGACTGCTGTCTGCTCTGCTTCCTGCGCCGTTCGTAACTCCTTCTCCGTGTCCTTGAGTTCGATGTTTGCGCTATCGACAGCGATCTGACTTTCGATCTCGCCATCAATCACGTACTCGCGATCTCTCAGTTCGTCGTGCACGAAATCTTCCGAGAAAACGTGGAAAATGGTGTCAGCAACATTGGCGGTGACTTTGTTGCCAGGCTTCTCTAGCTGAAGCGTTCCCAGAACACTCGTTCCACGCGAGAACAAAAATGACCCCTTAGCGTCTGGCGACTCATCTGAAACAAGAAAGAAGGCCGCTTCAGAGACCTCTTTGCCTTGCCCCTGCAAATCAAGATAGCGGAAAGCTCGGGAAAGAAAGGATTTACCGGTTCCATTTCTGGCGAAGACCAAATTTTGCGCATTCTTAGAGAGCTCTCCGTCTACGGAAAATATCGGTCCCAAGTACGTTGCCTTGATTGCGAAGGCTGGATTCCGAGTAGTGTTCATTTTAGCCGCCTTGATATTTCTATGTGCGTTCTTGGAAATATCGCCATTGTCTTCACCACGAATTTTCGAGATCGGTTTTAAGTCATATTCTGCGGGCAGCTCTTCTTCTGAAATTCAATCAAGCTGAAACTAGGTCTTCTGTGTTTACGGCTTTCAGCGAAAGGTGTTTACCGCCAACGCCTTCAAACAACTGCTCACGACAAGTGAGCACAATGATCTGAACCTGCTGCCCCACCATGTTCAGAATGTCGAACATCCGGTCCATCCGTCGGTCATCGGAAAACACCAACGCGTCATCCAGAACGACCGTCGCGGGGTGCCCCTGTTCGACCAGCATCTCTGCAAAAGCGAGACGAACGAGAACAGCGATCTGCTCCTGCGTCCCCATGCTCAGGTGTTCGAAGGATTCTTCGTAGCCGTTCTCACGAACCACACCAACGATATGCAGGTTTTCGTCAATCGCGATGTCAGCGCTGGGGAACAATAGCTGCAAGTAGGGACGAACTCGTTTCAGTACCGGCGAGAGATAGCGCTCTTTCGCTTCGGTTTCGGTAGAACGCAGTGTCGTTAGCAGGAGCGATAGGACCGCAACCTCACGCTCGTAGCGCCGAAGCTGCTCTTCGGCCAGCTCTACCTCACGTTCTTGCTGCTGAATGGCCTCATCGAGACCGGCACCCTCAAGTGCTTCGATATGGGACCTGAACCCGGCTATCTTCTCTTTCAGATCGGTGCGCTTGTCACGCCTGTCTTGAAGCGCCGTTTCCAGCCTTGAAATGCGCGCCTCCTGTTGTGGCAACGTCTCGCCCTCGCGCTGTGCTTTAAGAGACGAGGCTGCTTTCTCCTGATCTACCAGGGCCTTCCTAGCTGCCGATACGGCGGCATCCAAATCGTCATCAGAGGTCTGCTTTTCGACTTCGGTCAGTTCGTTCTTCAGTCTTTCGAGACGTTCCATCCCATCCTCATATCGCGTCTTCACACCACCCAATTCGGTCTGGATACGACCGATTTCTTCTTCCGGCCCGCCAAGACCAGCTCTGACGGTGGCTAGCGTCTCCCGTGCTTCCTGTGCACCAGCCTGAGCAGAATTAAGCGCCTGCTCGGCCTCCTTCTCTGTCGGCAAGCCTTCGATCCCAAGGTCAGCGACCTCACTTTCTAGGATTGTCTTCAAACCGGCAATGTGGTCGGCAAGAGGTTCAGCGCCGGCGTCGTAGTCGTCAGTTGCCGGAGCATGCAATTCGACTTCCTGCTTTGCAAGCTCGGCATCCCGAAGAAGTTTCTCGCGCTTTGCAAGCTGCTCCTCGGCGGCATCGAGTGACTTGACGCCGCAGTCTTCAAGTGCTGCCTTGAGAGCTTGATTGGCCGCTCGCTGCTGTTCGATCAGCTTGTCTCGGTCCTTGATAGCAGGCTGAACAGAAATGCTGCCGTAGTCCGGGATTGTGATCTTCGTCGCCTCGACCGCTTCGACCGAAGTCTGGTCGGCGGCAAGAGCGGCGCCATCCACATCGATTTTCGACAATCGGTCAGAAGGCATATCGAATGCTACAAGCGTTGCCGCAGCGGAAAGGCGCGAACGAGCAGTTTCGAGTTCCCTGGCTGCAACTCGTATTGTTTCGATGTTCTCGTCAGTTACGAGAATAGCTGCCGCACTCTGTTGCGCAGCCCTCTGCTTTTTTTCAGCCGCGTGCGCTTTGTCGTAGCGCCCCTGAAGTTCCCGAATTCTAGAGTCGCGCTGGACGGCGTTGAGAACGCGGCGCGCCTGTGACACGGCATTGTCTGCCTCGGTCACAGCATTCTCTGCTTCCTTCGCGTCGTTGCGAAGTTTTTCGACCTGCATCCGCAGGTCCTGTTCAGTTTGACGGACCTCGTAGAGCTTCTTCTTTGCGGCCTCGACGTTTCTCCCATCCATCTCGATTTGTTTCTTCAGGTCGCGGCGTTCTGTCAGTGCCTGCTCGGCTTGTTCCAGATTCCGCTGCTTCAGCTCAACATCTGTCGCCGCCGCATCAATGCGCGCCTCCAGCTTGGCAAGTTCCCCGTGTCGGGTCCGAGCTGCTTCCAGTCCCTCCTTGTCCTTCTGATCTTGGTCTCCCGATGAAAGTCGGGCGAGCGTTTCCTGAGCTTCTTCGAGGCTCTTCATGGTGTTCGAGAGATCGCTTCGGCGGCCTCGTAACCCTTCGAGTTCGGAGCGCAGGGAATCAACCTCGTCAATCAGTTCCTTATAATCGCCTCGTGGTCTGCCCTTAGTGGTGACAAGCTCGGAGAGCTGCTTGTCCACCGCTTCGGGCAAAGCTCTGCCGCGTTTGCCTCCAAGAACCTCGCCGACTTCCGATTCCAATGCGCTGTGGAGGTTTGATCGCGCGCTGTCGGGAAGGTCGAGCGCCCCGAAGGACTGGCCTTGCTGAACCCAAAGGACATTCCACATACCGAGGGTTTCGGGTTTGGCACCTGCCTTACCGGGCTCATCGAAGCCGAGAAGATCACGCAGCGTGTTTTCTGCCTTATCGCCCTCCAGCTTTCGTCCGTCCGGGCAGAACAGGTGAGCGTAAGGCTTTTTCACGAACCGCTTTCTGATCCGATAAATTCCGTCATCGACCTCGAACGCCAGCTCGACGACGGGCGCAGCCTGGTTTCGGTCATTCTGTAGTGCTGTAATCGGTTGGGCCTTCGAGCTGTACTTCTCAAAGAGCGAGGCACGCAAAGCATCTAGGAGCGTTGACTTCCCCATCTCGTTGGGGCCGACAACGACATTCAAACCGTCGCCAATGTCATCAAGACACATCGGTGTGGTGAATTTCTTGAACTGATTGACAGCGATAGAGCGAATTTTCATTGTCTCCTCGTCTGCAATTTCATGTGCTCGACGTACAGCCGCTGAAGTGCTAGTGCGGCGATCTCGTGCTCTGGATCGCTAGTGTCATCCGACTTCTGTTTGAGGACATCGGCGGCGGTTCGCACAAACCCGCCCCGATCGATCTGATCAAGATCTTCTTCGCTCGGGCTTGGGAAAAGCCGGTCATAATCTACACGCAGATAACAGAAGGCAGCGGACACTTGCTCGACGATCTGTTCTTCAAAATACTGGCGATCCTGAAGCGAAACCGCGCCTTCGACGTAAAGGCGCACCAGAATCCGGTTCAAATCATCGCCACTGCCGCGCAGGGTCGTAGCAAGGGCATCGATATCTTCGCGACTGTTAATCTGCTTGCGGAAGGTCTTCCACCGGTAATGACCGGTGCTTACCGGAGTGACGACTGGCAGGGCAGCAGGATCATCAATCTCGACAAGAAGTGCCTTTCCACCAGCATCGACGTCAAACGCATCGGTCTCGTGTGTGCCGCTATACCAAATCCTGTTACTGATCTTCTTTTGTCCGTGCCAGTCACCAAGGGCCAGATACGCAAGCCCTGCCGATTGCGGCCTGTCGGGGCTGATGTAGTTCGGAACGTCCTTGTCATCGGAACCGAAGCCAGTGACCGTCCCATGCGCGAGCCCTATGCGGATAATCCCATCCGGGGTTTCCGTTTCGTCCATATAAGCCGTAGGGTCCTGAAGCGTGCGACGATACTGGAGCGGAGCTGGAAGCACCGCGAAGCCGTCGCTTTCAAAAATCCGCGGTTCTGAATCAATGTGAAAAATCACATTGAACGGGACATCCCTACGCAATAGCTGATCCCAGAGGCCGTGCGGACGGTGGGGGTCATGGTTGCCGGGCAGAAGATGCCACGTCACATTCTCGAACTTCCGCATGCGTTCCAGCGGCTGATTGAGGGTGCGCGGCGACAACGCCTCCATGTCGAAGACATCTCCGGAAACGAGAACATGACCGGCACCGTGTTTTACTGCCTGCTCACCTAGCTGGGTTATCGCAGCGAGACGGGCTTCCTGAAGCAGCCCCATCGTGCCGTCATCGACAAAGCGAAACACCTTGCCGATTTGCCAATCCGATGTGTGCAGCAGCTTAATGGCGATGGCCACGTTCTCCGTCAGTATTCATGTTGAGACAAGGCAACCAACACATTTGCCCGCGAAACAACGATAAAGTAGCAAGTTAATAGGCAGCAAAATTATCGACAAATTTGGCATGATTCCCAAGATATTGTCTACTCAGTTATTACTCACCTCACTTAGTCAGCAGAGGTTAACTTTTCAGGATAGCTAGAAGCAATTTCGTAAATATATCCACCATGCGGATTTTCGACTTCAGCGATCCATCGAATGTCTACTTCTGGCATCCCCGCTGCAATGCGCGGCGAACAAAGCGAAGGTCAGCTATGGGCCGAAAGTTCCGATTATTTCAAAAAAATCGAATGACCGGGTTGGGCTCAAAGCTGTCATTACACTAACAGAGAAAAGCAATCCTTTAGCGTGGGCGCTACCGGCCCAAAGCTGACATTCATCGAAGTTTCCTGCGGTTTCGCTTAAACGATGATCGGTTTGCACAAATCTGGCGTATGGGACAAAAATAGAGCGTCGGCACTTTCTACATAGTCGCTATTAGATGAGCACGTTGTATGGTTACTTACCCTTGAATCCTTGATCAACGGGCAACGGTAACATGCAGCTCTCGACCAGTGGACCCGGTTCCGTAGATCTCAACCAGAATAAGTGCATTTCCGTTCATTATATCCCTTGCTGCTTTGGCGCTTATTGAACCTTGGGCAAGCATTTTTTCCATGATCGCACGGTTTTTCGAATTAGCAAAAAATGAATCTGATTGATCTAACGTGTCGCGAAGGCCGAAGCGGTGAAAGTTTGCGCGATCTTGTCGAAGTACTTGCCATGGTGAAGTAAGTCGTACGCCTGAAGAGTTAAAAAGGTCATCGTATCCGATCTGAGCAATATAAGAGCCAATGACGTAATTGCTAGTAGGTAGGGAACGTATGGTTGACTGACTGGTTGCCTCACTGACTAGGATAAGGCTGATTAGCGCGAGAGTCGCAGACTTGATCCAGATGGTCATAAAATCTTTCCTTGATTGCAGTAACAGTTAGTGTGTCGTAACTGAGTTGCCGGAGGCAGGATGCGTTAATTTAGGCTCTTATGGCTGGTTAATCCAGCTTAGTAGCTTTATTCGTAGTCGACTTGCCTGACACCAACAAATTTGAGTGCTCGTATAGACGTGAGTATACTCGACTTTCTTTAAGGGTTCTTACTCTGAAACAAGATTTGTTGAAAAAGATTCGCCGTTACATCCGGTTGTTTGCACAAAAAAACCAAAAGCAGACATTAGGGACATTAAATTTGAAGTCCGCTATGCGGACCTTTGTCGTTTGCAAAGTTTAAAATACTTCGGAAAGGTCAACTTATTCGAATGGATTGGGATGAATCGTGCGAGCGATGAAAATGCCGGTGATTGGTACTCCGGGGAAGCGCTGAGATAGGACGGTGTGCATTGCCCGGTAATGCCTACCGACCATCAAAACATCATCAAAAATCCCGATGTTCACGAGCTCGGGGTTAGTAAGGGTTGCGTCTATCTGATAGTTTGCAATCAACTCTTCGACCAAAGCACGATTGCTGTCTCCGGGGGCATGTGAAACTACCATTGAGGCGGACTGTTTAACAATGCTGCGCACGTCGAGTCATTCTCGGATGCCATTACATCTCTGCGCCATGCGGTCGTCACAATCAGCATGACCTTGCGCTTTGGAGCCAGGGATTGGGACAAGTGTGTCTACGTTAAGCCATTCTGGCCTGAGTGAATTTGCGAACTCTCTCGACACTTGCCGTGTCCGTCTTCAGGGTATTTGTGACAGATGGGTGTCTAATTTAGGAGATGATTTGGTCCATCTTCATTGTTGATATTATGCGGCGGTTTTGCGGTTTTGCAAGCGCCGTTGCGTGATGATGTTTTGTTTGATCCTTTCGCGATCGTTCAGAACGGTCTGCTCACTCCTCCAGCTGATCGTACTGTCGGCAACTATTTGATGGAGTTTGGCCTCGGACATTTGTTAGACATGAACAATTGAGGCTCACGTCAACGACGCTCCGGCCGCAAGTGCTGCTTGGGGTGGCGTTCCTCCGTTCGGTTTTGAGAAAGACTTGCTTGGAGCATTCTTGATCTTCTGCATGGTTTGTGCTGCTGATATACTTTTATAGTGATTTGGCACTAGAAAAAGTGAGACAACAATGATCAATTCATCAAATATTGCACCTGAACTCAAAAAAATCGCATTATTCGCAGTTCGTGTCGTGATTGTTACTTCTGCTGTTTACCTCGCGTTGCGGTTTGCGCTAGTCGAGGATGACGCATTGTTCCGTCGTTTGGCCTGGTTGTTCCGCAAGTAAATAGCCAAAATGAGAACTGGTTTCTGAGTTTAAGCCCAAGACCTGCAATTTGCGCTTTAATTGCACCACCACTCCTCGCCGTCCGGCCACCACCTTGCTAATCGCTCTTCAACAAGGATTTCACCCACGTTACGGCCGTTGAAGTACAACTTACCCAATTCGCGGCCGTAGTCCCCTTGTTCACCGAGGAGTTTCAGCTCCCATGAATGGCTATTGAGTAGCGTTACAAGTCGATTGGACGCCTGTTCGGCTAGCGCCTTTTCACGCTCACCGCCACAAATATTAGTTTGAGGCTCAGGTGTGTCATAGCCCTCTAGGCGTATATTGACGCCCTCGAGCCAGATCGTGTCGCCATCAACGACGCAAGTCTTTTCGGGTGTGTTAGGCTGACCGGGGCGGCACTTTTCCCAATGAATGTCCCGAGCAGGCGCCGCAGTGGTTGCGGCTATAGTCAGAATGAAAGACCAAAGAAGCGCACTCTTTGCAAAAACTCGCATTTTAACGAAGCGCCTCGCAAGCAATGCCGTCATTGTCAGCATCAAGCCGATGTGGATCGCCTGGTTGGTTTGCTTCGTAAAAAGCTTGGGCTTCACGCCAAGAATTGAAATCCGAGCAGTCACGATCATATCCCTGAGCCCAGGCAGCGCCGCTGGTGCTTACGAACGACCCAACGGCCAAAATTGTAAATAGATATAAGTACTTCATAAATTTCCTCATAATCCCAAATACCAAAAATATGGTCATCGAGCCTGACCATGTCAAATTTCACACTAACATCATAACTCAATAGTCTTTGTGCACAATGCTAAGACCACCGCTAGTGGTGTCCAGTAGTTGCCGGCTAATCCATTTGTTGGTGTAACTGCTTACTGCTAGCATGCCAGCCCGACTTAATCGTGTCTTTAGCGGTAAGATCTAGGATTTGTATGGAACAAAATCTGCCCAAACGCATGTCGAAAGGCCAACTTGAACTGCTCTATCTGATCGGCGAAAACGTTGAGCCCTACGAAATTTATATTCGTTCCGCCATGACTATTGAGCGACAGCGTGTTGTTTTGTCGCGACTTATCAAGCGTTTCGGATTTAATGAAATTGATGATATCAAAACGTATTATAGGACTCATAAATCCGAAATATATTCACGCCTTGAGCAGCTAAATAGCATTGTTATCGATCCCTGCAGCGGGCCCAACTGGCGCAATGAATACCTGGCACCCACTGAGAAGGACCTTTGGGACGCTGCCGAAATCCTGCGAAGGCTAGATGAAGCTGGCGGGAGAGACCTGTAGCGCCATTTAGGGTCACAAGCTGTAGCCAACGAGTTACTTTTTGAAGCGACTTTTTATTTTAGATGCTGCGACTTCCAGCAATTCGTCCAGCTTTCTCTCGTTCGTTAAAGTAGGCGGTTTGTCCAGATCCTTTACGACCTCGTCAGTATCGGCGCATTTATGCCTGGCGCTAGCTTCCATCGCGTTCTGCCGGAGATATACCATTTGCCTTTGATCTAATTGAGGAAAACGTCGTCGACGAAGGTCTGCTTTGGAGAATTTCAAATCAATTGCACCAATGTCGGCTTTTGGGATCGATAAACGCTGAGCGTAGCGAAGAATACTTTCTTTGTCGTACTTTAAGAACAACATTCTGATCGAATTCAATCTCATAAAAAAACCCGCTAGGAGAGGAATTGTCCCAGCGGGTGAAGAAGGCCGGTACACAAATCAGGGGGACTGCTTTGTGGTTGGACCAATTCCAAGGTAGCAAAGCCAATCATTGGTGTCAAATATCATCTGTCGTAGTCTAGCCTCTAATGTTTGCACAAAAATCCAAACGGACAGGTTTTTCTCGACGGTCGATGTTTTGACAGCGACCTGATCCAACAAACCACTGTAAGCTATCTCGATCTCATTTACATGACGGCCTCACGGTGCCGGTTGGGCAGTGTCAACATAACCTAATCGTTGATGAATTCGTTGATCAAAGCATTTTTTCTATTGTCAGCGCTAATCTGCAAAGTCGAAAGGTCCAAGCGGATGGGCGCAAAGTCGCAAGGCAAAGTGGCTTTGTAGTCGAAGATTTCTCAACCCCTTCGACGGATTTTGCCGAACGGCTAGGCGCTATTCCGAGCGAAGAAAATGACTGGGGTATGCTCGAACTTGCGGGCGCATCAGGGACCACGAATATCCCTGGACTTTACGTCGTGGGCGATGCCCGTATTGGGTTCAGCGGTATTGTAGCAGCGGTTTCCGAGGGCGGTTTCTGTGTCGAGATGATCGCCCATGAGGTGACAATGGAACGTTGGAACGCTTTATCAGTGGGGCTCGTATGAAGAACAAAACCAAAGCGCTATGGGAAAAGCAGGATCAACATAAAGGTGATCGGTGGCGATTATTTCAGGCGATCAGTGCCGCTGTGCCCGCAAGTCGGGTTCTATATCCAGGCAGCTATGTCGACATCGCGCCTTCGTTTGTTTATGACGATGTAACCTATGCGGACATGGATAAACGGGCTGCTGCATTTTTTGCAGACGTCGATGGCGTGAAACAGATAATCAGTGATCACAACGGCAACGTGAATGGCCGCGTAGCCTTTGATCACGGCGATTATCGCGCGCTTGAATTGGAGGCCGAGAGCTTCGATCTGCTGATTTCGCTCTATGCAGGTTTCATTTCAGAAGCCTGCGGACATCTGCTGCGGGTCGGCGGAAAGCTGCTGGTAAATTCTAGCCACGGCGACGCAGCGCTCGCCGCGCTAGACCCTCGGTTCGAGCTGGACGCCGTCGTCATTTCCACGCGAGGTTACTATCGTGCGACAAATCGAAACCTCGAAAGCTACATGGTGCCGAAAAAGGCGCAGACAATCACAGTGGACAGTATTAAGGCCTCAGGCCGCGGGATAGCCTACACCCAATCCCCGTTCGCCTATTTGTTCAGGCGGGTACGGTGAGATGACACAGAACTTTCAAAAACCTTTCGCTTCACCGCCTACAATCTTTGGGGCGCTTTAGTTGCAGCCGTTGTGATTGGTTTTTTTTCACCCTTGGTCGGTCTTGTCTTGGCCGTTCCAACTCAGCCTTGGCCCGCCCTGATCACGATGGGGGTGTTTTCAATCTGGAAATCGAAAAAAAGATATCGAATCCGCTGGGACAACCTATGATCCCTATGGTGTTTCAACTCAACTTGTAACGTCGGGAATCTATCAGTACAGCAGAAACCCTGGTTATCTCGGTTTAGCTCTCATTGAATTGGGTATGGCGTTCTTATTCGACAATATGTGGATCGTGCTAACTGATAGCTTCGCCGTGATTGTGACCACGCTATTCGTGATACGGCTTGAGGAACGCAAGCTTATCAACGCATTTGGCGATCAGTATAGATCATATCTGAGAAGTGTTCGGCGGTGGATTTAACTGCGATGGCAGTATGCAGGTTTTGTTTGTTGTGAGACACTAGCCGAAACGTCCAATCGCAGTAAGCGAAAGTCTGCTTTACGGACACGCACAACTGTTGAGTTCAAAGACCTCATCTTTGCCCCTAGATCAACACGTCAAGGCAGTCGACGAACGTCCGCTTTTTGGGATTCTCTGTACGCCCATACTGATCCAGAATGCGGATCAAATAGACTGCGCCCTGTGATAAAGAAGAATACCAATTGCACAACCATATTCTATTGTATGGATAAGAGGAACCAAGAGCGCACTCCGCGCGTGGCGGCGAAAGAGCAGGTTCAGGTCATTGCGCCAGCCTCTCAAAAAAGCCGTCCCGGGCTAAATGCCATAATGTGGGAAGGGGGCTGATGATTTTTCCATATTCATGCGACTTCTCGCACCAACCGATCAAGCTCAACCATATGAAAAGCGCGCTTGGTCATCTCGTTGGCGGGCCCGCACTTTAACTCCTTTGCAAGCGCGAAAAACCCATTAGCAGGTAGCCCGTCACCGAAGCGGCTCACGGCACGCGCTGCAATAAATGGTCTGCCTGCGGCGGCATCTTCACGCATTGTCTCTTCCAATGCGTGAGTTATTCTGCGCACTGATCCTGGCGTCCAAAAGCCCATCGCGCGCGCCAGTTTGCCATAACTGACCGTCCTATTTCCGGGTGGCAGCGCTTCGAGATATTTACGTACCTTTGCGGTCAGTGGGACATCAGTTGCGGCCTGGCTGTTTTGGTCTTGGTTGCTCCACCCTCTTAATAGCCCCGTCCCGCCAAGTCGGGACGGGCGCTGGGTGTAAAAGGGTTTATCACCACTTTCATGGTCCGTAATGTCAATCACATTCTGCAAATCGGGTAATCCAGCACGCAGCTTGCGCTCCACACCGGCGCGCAGGGTCAGTTCAGATGCGGCACATCCCTGACAGCCGCCTGACATGCGAAGATAAATTGAACCTTCAACAACGCGCTCGACGCTGATGTGGCCACCGTGCTTTGCAATTGAGGGATTAATCTGGCTATCCATCAGAAGTTGAGCGGTCGCAAGCATTTCTGCATCTTTATCGATTGCTGCCGTGCGATTCCCCAAAGGAGCAGAAAACTCGGCAAATACTGTGCGAATGGCTGTTGCGATGAGGGACTTGAGTTCGTCCCAATTTGCATCGGCTTTTTTATAGACATTGATTGAAGCGCCATCGACTTCTATCTGCCGCACGCCACCGATTTCAAATAGGGCGCGGGCCAGCGGAGCATCATCAATCTTATCATTGTCAAACCGCACCGCCGACGCGCCGTCTTGAACTGCAACGTCAAGCAAAAAACGTAGTAAATCCGGATCTCGCGGGGAGGATTGCGCTCGTATGCGCAGTGAATTGAGGACCTCAGACATCTTCTATATTAGCTCCTTGCATCTGTCGCAGTGCTTCAAAAGTGAAAATACCACTATTGTGACCATCGCTGAAGGCGATGCCCAGTGCGTAATTCCCAATGCTCCATATTCGTACTGGCGCGATCGACAAAGGCACAGACTCATAATCCAGGAGGCGAGCGCCGGTCACTTCATCCCGACATGCCGCGCATACGCAAGCCAATCTCAGGTCGCGTGCGGGCAGCACGGCGCTCTCGCCATCAGCCCAACCTATGTGAAGCCCGGCAGAATCAAAATCTAGGCTGCATGGTTGATTGTGTATGCCGCCGCTGGCAGTGACAGGGGCAGGTTTTCCCAATCCGGTTTCAATTGCCCAGTTAAAGGGCAGCACCACACCATTTTGCGCCAGATTTGGGCCAGCAAGTTCTTTTGCAATCGAATAAAAGGTTTGTGCTGCCGGGCTATCCGGATTGGTCACCACAAGCGGGCTGCCATTATCCCCCGAATCCACAATTGCAGGATCAAGCGGAATTTTGCCCAGAAATGGAACTTTAATGTCGGCTGCAATTTCTTCCCCACCGCCCTGGTGAAATATATGACTGACTTCGCCACAAGAGGGGCAGGTAAAGCCGCTCATATTTTCAATTACACCCGCTATCGGCACATTGACCTGTTCCATCATTCTCAAGCCACGCCGCGCAATTTTAAGGCTTACATCCTGCGGCGTGCTGACAATGACCGCACCCAAAATCGGGAAGGCCTGGGCCAGTGTCAATTGAATATCTCCCGTGCCTGGTGGCAGGTCCAGCAACAATATATCCAGTTCTCCCCATTCTACCTGTGCGACAAACATACGAAGATACTTTGCCACCATCGGCCCCCGTAAAATTGAGGGTTGGTCATCAGCAGTGAGCATCGCCATTGAAATAATTTTGACACCAAATGCTTCGGACGGGATGACCTTATTCTCATCGTTCATCTGCGGCGGGGTATTGGTGTCCAATCCCAGCATGCCAGGAATTGAGGGGCCATAAATATCGGCATCCACCAGACCAACACGGACACCGCTGCGGGCCATGGCAACGGCTATATTGGCGCTTACTGTCGATTTCCCTACACCTCCTTTGCCACTGCTCACAGCAATCATGCGGGGCTGGTTGCCGTTTTGCTTTGTCGGGTGTGTTTTGTTTTTCATAAAGACGACCTTTTGTTTTTGACTGTGGCAATGACGCCGAAATCTTCGGGTCGGATGATCAAATCTGCAAGAGTGTGTCGATCCATTACCGCCATAAAGGCGGCCAGGGCCTCGCTCACAATTCCGGGCAGCCTGCAAAAAGGTGTGATCGAACACTCATTTGTTGGCGAAAGGCACTCAACCATGTGAAAATCAGGTTCAGTCAGGCGTAGAATTTCACCCAATCTTATCTGATCGGGTAGACGGCCAAGCGTAAAGCCTCCAGACCGACCACGCTGCGAACGTAGAATGCCTGCGCCGGACAGAACACCGACGATTTTCATCAGGTGTCCTCGTGAAATATCGTATATTTCTTGCGTCTCATCAATTGTCACCAGCCGCTCGGAATGTGCCGCTGCATAGAGCAACACACGCAACGCGTAGTCCGACATCATGGTCAACCGCATTTCTTTTCCCTATCTCGCCCAAAGTCATTTTGTTTGGGCACAATTTGTCATCACCGACCACCGAAGCCGAGAACTCGCCTCTTTGAAACCGGAAGTCACACCAAAGGCAATTAAATCTGAACGACGCGTCATCAATTCCCACCAATATAGACATTAAAAAACATATTGACAATATTCTTTTAAAAAGCATTATGAAGCTGAAACTATCGAGAGGAACGAAAATGTCATCTAATCCAAATGCCAGCAATAACGAACCAACACCTGTCGATTTGCGCCCATTGGCCCCGCCTCAGCGCCATGCAACTGTTTTTGCCGCACTTGATGCGCTTGAAACAGGGGGCACATTTGTTCTGATCAACGATCATGCCCCATTGCCCTTGTTGCGCCGGATTGAAGAAACCTGGCCGGATGCGTTCCGGATCGAATTTCTGCGTGACGGCCCTGAGGTTTGGCAGGTTGCAATTGAGCGGACCGCATAACGGTTAGGTAAAGAAAATTCAAAGAAGCCATAATCCCATGCGATTAACAAGAGACAGAGACGGGTTTCAGATCAACGCAACGGACTTGGGTTGGTTGCTGAACGTGCCGCCTGAACAGGTACAGCGGCTTATGCGCGAGAATAAAATTACCAGCATGTGTGAAACCGGTGTGGGACCTGACACAGATCGACACCGGGTCACCTTCCGACACGGATTGGCGCTTGTTCAATTAACGATTGATGAGTCTGGTGAGGTGCTTTCGCATGAGTGGGCTATCGCTGATTCAGAACGGAAGGCACATCGCTGAGTCCCGTCATTTTTGAAACAAGCCTGAACTAAAAATTGCTCAATTGCTAAGCCTGAAGGAACGCTTAAAAATTATCGAAGTTATTTCTATTATCTAGGTGCCGTCATATAGCGGAATGTAGCCCACAATTTGAGGTCGGAGATTATGTTAACCGAAGCGAAATTGACAAACGAAACTGGCGCTGACCGCGACGTAAGGCTGATGCATACTCCTCATGCGCTAAACAATTGTCTTCGCACGGGCCTGTTCACAAAAAGTCAGGTATCGGAATTGGCGACCTTTCTTGTCGTGCAGTTTCGCGCGCGCAGCCACCTTTGCAATGTCTTGACCCATATTTCCGGCGGTAGGTGGGACAAGGTGGAAGAAGCATTCCATCAGGTGCTCGACCCTCACACCCCTAAAGATCAGTTGACACCGCTTGGCGTAAACATTGTTGACGTACTGTGTAAAGAGCGAGGCGTCACAGGCCGCATTGCCAAACCTTATTTTGCTCAGCTAATACAGCAATTTTTGCCCACAGATGATGCGGTCAGAATTGAGGAAAAAATTATAAAATTGAGCGACGGGGAGGATTAGGGTCTTCGCCATAATTTCTGCCTTGAAAACAAAAAACGGGTGCATCGGCCCAAACTTTGGACGGAGCCGCAACAATGTTCGATCAAACTTCAGCAGATGAAACAGGCGACAAAGGCTCAGCCGATCCCGATTTGCAATTTTATTATGAAACTCTGATTGAGGCGGATTATAATAACTGCCATTCAGATGATACTTTTGAAAGTCTGAAAGACCGCGCGAGATTTTCAAAAGAAGCCAGAAGCTTGTTGCGAGACTGGATGAAGGTCGCCGCGCAGCGCGCACAGGCGTCAGATATTGCGACAAAAAAGCAGAAGCAGGATTGAGCTGAGATCCAATACTCTTGCGCTTCTGAGCACATATTAATGTGATCTTTTTGGCACTTGTGCTTTTACACCTGCTCTTTGGTCCTATTCATTACTGTAGCTACCTCCTCAAATTCCGTGTTTCTTGTTTAATTCCTGCCCGGAAGGCTTGCCAAATCTTTGCCGCCGCGAATTCACGGACCTGTGATCACGCTCTCCAAATTCCTTGGAACTTCTATTTCTTACCTGCGTTGCGCCAACAGTGGCGCGTGTACAGAATGTAATTCACAAACTTGGAGAGGACCATGGGTAAGACATTATTAGCTGCCTTTACGCTTGGGTTAGCGTTAACGGGCACAGCTGTTGCAGAAGACTTCACCATTAAAATGCTGAACCAGGGTGAAGGCGGTGAGCGGATGGTTTACGAGCCGGCATTTCTGCACATCCAGCCCGGGGATTCAGTTACTTTCGAGGCTACCGACCCGTCGCATAATGCCGAGACAATTCTTGGAATACAGCCTGAAGGAGCCGAAGCTTTCAAGGGTCGCATAAATGAAGAAATCACGATCACCTTCGAGCAAGAGGGTGTTTATGGCTACAAATGCTTGCCGCATTACGGTCTTGGCATGGTCGGACTTATCCTCGTCGGAAATGAGGCTGAAAACTTGGACGAAGCTCAAACTGTAAAGATGCCACCCAAAGCTCAAGAAGGAATGGCATTTCTGTTTGAATCTGCAACAGAAGCTATTGATGAAACCAAGGAGGAAACGGACTAATGTCGAAATCTAGGCAAAATAACGCCCGAGTTCAAAGTTCAACCCAGCCCTATATATCGAGACGTTCACTTCTTGGGGGTACCGCAGGACTTGGGCTGGGTACACTGCTGGGTGCGTCGCCAGCGATGGCCCAACGCGCAGAACGCATGCGCGTAGCGGAGCATCCCGGCTCCCAGAGTGAGAGACTTTACACTGTAAATCCCGCAAATCCCGAAATGGCGGATATTGCAGAGAATCCTGCAAATGTTCCCCCACCGATTGGCCATCGAGAGCCGCAAACAATCAAAGTGGAGCTTGAGACTGTCGAATTGGAGGCCCATCTCGATCATCGCAGCACATTCAGGTTCTGGACATTCAATGGTACGGTGCCAGGCCCCTTTATCCGTGCACGTGTAGGGGACACCTTAGACGTAACATTACGTAATCACCCTGACAGTTGGATGGCCCACAATGTTGATTTCCATGCCGCGACAGGTCCTGGCGGAGGTGCTGAGGCAACGACTGCCGCCCCAGGGGAGGAAAAGCGGTTCCAATTTAAAACCTTGAACCCAGGGGTTTATGTATACCACTGCGCGGTGCCGCCAGTGGCATTGCATATCGCAAATGGGATGTATGGCTTGATATTGATTGAACCCGAAGAGGGCCTACCTCACGTCGACCGCGAATTTTATGTGATGCAGGGCGAAATATATACTGAAGAGCCCTTCGGCACGCCAGGCACGCTGACTGAAAGCTACGAGAAGCTTCTCAATGAACGCCCCGAATATTTCGTGATGAATGGGCATGTAGGAGCTTTGACAGAACACTATCCATTGCAAGCGAAAGTCGGAGAGACAGTCCGCATCTACTATGGCGTGGGCGGTCCTAACTATTCGTCTTCTTTCCACGTCATCGGGGAAATTTTTGACCGTGCATATCAAGCGGGTTCGCTTATTAGCCCACCGCTGGAAAGCGTTCAAACGGTCACAGTGCCCGCAGGTGGCGCTGTTGCAGTAGAATTCAAATGTGAAGTGCCGGGGCGCTACGTTTTGGTTGATCACGCGCTGTCGCGCGCTGAACGAGGGCTGGCTGGCTATCTTTACGTAGAAGGCGAAGAAAACCCCGAAATTTTCAACGCCGAAGAAACTGAGTAAGCGAAGTCACTTAAAATATATTCCCCGGCTGGACTATTCCAGCTGGGGAGGATTCGAAAGTTCCGCACGACGCTCCAACTAGCGCTTAAACAAAAACTGCGCAATGAGCGTCAGTGTTTCAGCTATCGGCTTGCCTCTGCCTCTGCCACATAGTTTTTTAGATCTATTTGCGTTGGCGCAAAGTTACTATTGAAACTTCTTTTAAAGTGATGAGGAAAAGGGGCTATTCGCATGATTTTAGCATCGTCAAAGCAACACACGATTGACCCGGATTTGAGCCTTGACGAAATCATGCGTCGGTGGCCCGAAACCGTGTCTGTATTTATGAAAAGACGCATGGCATGTGTTGGGTGCCCCATTGCCAGCTTTCACACCATTGTGGACGCAGCGGAAGAATATTATCTGAATGAAGACGCATTCGCTGAGGAATTGGCCTTGGCGCGCGAGGGGTCGGCCAAGCGTTTCTGAACCCGAAGTTTGGCACTAATGCACCGCGATCAAAAGCATCATTCTTCGGAAAGCATTCAGGTGACGGGCGTCCACCCCATTAGTTCACTATAGCCCAGTCTCCTTAACAGTCGATAATCCTCTATTAGGGCCGAAATCAAATTGTGGCAGGTCCAATACGCCTGGTTCAGCTCGCGAAAAATTACGGCTTCTTTGCGCTAGCGCAAGAAGACCCACTAGAATTTACGCTAACACGTGGCGAACCACATCACGGAGAACAAGCATGAGCATGACAACCTCTTCCGGTCTCAAACTCGACGTAAGAACCATCCCACGCGTAGAGCGCCATTCGAAGATCATGACAGTTTTCGGCGACCTCGCCCCGGGCGAGACGTTCTTGCTTGTCAACGACCACGATCCGCTAGGCCTGTACAGCAGCATGCAGTCCCGCGAAGCGGGATCCTTCACTTGGGAGTATGTTCTGCGGGGTCCCGACGAGTGGCGTGTGCAGATTGGTCGCCGCGAGTCCACAACTTGCTGCGGATCGTGCGGCTGAAACACCCAACGAAATTCCGAGATGATAGGAGCTGAACTTGCGTAGCGCCCTATCGCGGGCACGGCACCGGTTGGCGCGGGTGCCGCATTGTGTCAGTTCCGCTTTTGTTTCGATCCATCATCTCGTTTAAGCAGCCTTTCTTTCGAAGGCCAAGGGGCTTTTCCATGCCAAAGCTGAATGACTTCGGTGTGCATTGTAAAAGCCGTTAATATATTGAAAGAGCCCCATTTCAGTTTCACGTCGCCTTTGTCAATTGTGTCGTCAGATCAGTTCGGCCTTCAGTGTTTTGAAGAGCGTCTCACAAACCGCGTTGTCCCAGCAATTTCCCTTGCCGCTCATAGATATCCGAAAGTACTGACTGCGCAGCAGTTTTTGGTAATCATGGCTGCAATCTTGACTGCCTTTACCGGTATAATGAATACACCGGGGTGAAGGCTTGCGAAAGTTGACCGCCATGCTCACGCATCAAACGCCCAACACTTCGATGACCAACGTCAAGGCCTAGCTCCTTGAGTTCCTCGGACATGCGCGGGCGGCCATAAGAACCAAGTGCCAGATGATGTTGTTCACGAATATGCGCTAAAATCACCATATTCTCGCGCTGGCGCAGACGCATGTTGCGAGCGCACTATGCACGATAACCGGGTCTCACCACTTTTAGTCTGGGCAAAGCTGTCGCCTCTGCTCTCAGGAAAAAATCCACGCAATTCCTTGGAAAGCGATCAGAAAAAGCGGGGAAGCAGGAAGGAGCTGGGTCGCTCAATCGGCACTCGGGCTTTATTACGGCCTAAACTTCCAACTAAGCCAACATCTTACTATCATTCATTTCCAGTTTCAAATCGGACATTGTCTGCATAGCCCTTACACATCCAACGAATTTGCCATGAGAATGGCATTGCAAAAAAATACGCCGATAGCCGAATCCAATTCTGGGGACCACATTCGACGAATGTCTGCTTAGAGGAAAATTCAAATCTTGGGCCCAATGGCAGCTAATGGGATGATTGCGCCCTAAGGGAATTTTGAGCCAAAACGCGGTCATTTAAATTTGAAATCAGCCCTCGCTGTCCGTCCATAGCTGTCGGTCAAATCACTTCGTTTGAGTACATCAAATCAAATATTTGTTTGCCAAACATTAGTTATACATCTATAACTAATATCCACATTTTACACTCTCAATAGGAGGTAAAGATCATGAACTCAGCATCACCAGACCACGGACCATCTCTGCCCATCTGGTTTAAGATTACATCTGTCATTGCATTTGTGTTTGGCGTGATGACTTTATTTTCAGCTGGCGGCGTACTTTTCGGTCCAACTGCAACTCAAGAAATGGCGGGCGCGTATGTTGAGTTCGTCGTCTGGTTCAATTTCGCGGCTGGATTCTTCTATATCGTGGCAGCAATAGGCATTTGGACCCAACGTGAGTGGGACTATCTTCTGTCTGGATTTATAGCATTGGCGACAGTTTTTATGGCCATTCCATTTGCTTTTCACGTCATCGCAGGTGAGCCCTTTGAACTGCGCACCGTCGGCGCTCTATTCTTCCGAATAGGATTTTGGACGGCAATTGCCATTGCTTTACACCAATCCAAACGGAACGCACACATATGAGGAAAACTGCGCAAGATCGAAAGGTCGAAATATCTCAGGCCGCGATGGACCTAGCATTCGAGGTAGGGCCGGATCAAGTTACCACAAGCATTATCGCCAAGCGCTTGGGGCTTACACAACCTGCAATTTACAAGCATTTTCCGAACAAAAACGGAATTTGGAACACGGTGGCGGATCAGCTTTGTGGGCAAGTACGAGTAAATATCGAGCGGGCCGCCAATGGCATTCATTCTCCTGACAATCGGATACGTCTGCTGGTTATGGGGCATTTGCAACTGGTCCAAGAAAATCCCGCATTACCGGAGATAATGGTAATGCGGAATTTGCAGGGCGCACATGGCCATTTGCAGTCTCAAATGCGAACCATTATGGCAGAATTTCGGAATGCATTGGTCGGCCACATTGAAGCCGCAGTATCACAAAAAATATTCCAAAGCGATTTGGATTCGGCAGATGCGAGCACATTGGTTTTCGGGATCATTCAAAGCCTGGTGTTGCGCATGTTACTCACGCGCGATCCAAATATCCTGACACAAGACGGTGCGCGACTGTTGGATTTGCTTCTTTCAGGTTTTAGACATTTTGAGGGAAGTTTATGAGAAATGGTCTGAAGCTCATTTTCGTCACATTGCCAATCGCCCTGATAGGCATAGCTTTTGTCGCCTTTATTATTGTCAATCGTCCCGCCCCCGAACGAAATATATTGGCAGAACGCGCGACACCTGTGCGGGTCATCCTCGCCAACAAACAAACGGTAGCCCCCTCGGCGATCGGATACGGAATTGTTGAACCCGCACGCACTTACGAAGCGATAGCTCAAGTGGGAGGAACGGCAAAATATGTGAACCCTGCTCTAAAAAACGGCGCTATTTTGCCAGCAGGATCAGTTCTTCTTCGCGTGTCACAAACCGATTACAAACTGGCTATCGCACAGGTGAACGGCAATATTCGTGCGGCTGAAGCCAAGCTCAATGAATTATCTGTATCTCAAAGCAATCTTAGCGCTGCACTGGCTATCGAAAAAGAAGCTCTTGCTCTAAAAACATCGGATTTAAATCGAGCCGAAACGCTTTTCGGAAGAGGCTCTATGTCTCAAGCCGCATTGGACGCCGCAAGGATTACGCACCTCACACAGCGTCAAAAAGTGTTGTCAGTGGAAAGCTCACTTGCCTTGCTGCCAACTCAACGCGCTGTCCAGGAAGAACAACTTGCGCTTTCCCAAGTTAATCTAAAGAGTGCACAGCTTAATTTGGAACGTACTGAACTAACTTTGCCATTTGACGCACGCGTTGCGACAAAAACAGTCGAAGTTGGCCAATTTGTGCGTGCGGGCCAAACAATAGCACTATTCGACGGTATTGAAGCAGCAGAAGTTGAAGCACAGGTTTCTGTGGCTGACTTACGTTTACTCCTGCAATCGACAAAAGCTGGGGCATTAGAACTGGCCCTTGATCCAACAGAGATGACACAGATCATGCGCGAACTTGGTTTAAGCGCTGTCGTTCGATTGCGTTTGGGGCAGGAAATTTTGGAATGGCCTGCAATCGTTGACCGCATTAGTGACACAATCGATCAGAAAACCGGTACCCTCGGGATAATCATTCGCATCGATACAGCCTATTTGGGATCTAAAATCGGGAAACGTCCTCCGTTGATCAAGGGGATGTTTGTTGAAGCGGTTGTAAATGGTCAATCCGTTGAAGGGTTTGTGGTACCTCGAAGCGCGTTGCGAGAAGGAAAACTAATGCTGGCTGACAGCACTGACACACTTCAAATGGTGACGGTAACCACGCGGTTTGTGCAAGGCGAAATTGCGGTGATCTCCAGTGGATTAGCGCCCGGAGATCGTGTTGTGGTCAGCGCACCAAGTCCTGCGATAACCGGGATGCGTCTAAATGTGACTAAGGACACAAAATTGATGACCCAGCTGGCCGCAACGGGTGCGAAGAAATGATCAGGTTCTTTGCCGGCCATCCAACAATTGCCAACCTCCTGATGATATTATTTATAGCCGCTGGACTGTTTGTCGGCCCAAGCCTGTTGCGGGAAACATTTCCGCATGCTGATTTGAATAAAGTCGAAGTAAGTGTGCGGTATCCCGGCGCACGGCCAGAAGATGTAGAAAGCGCAATTTGCGAGCGGCTGGAAGGCGCTCTAGACGCAGCAAACGGCATTGAGCGACAGTCATGCGAAGCGCGCGAAGGGTTGGCACGCATGGTGGTTACGATGCGTGAAAATGAAGATTTTGAAACATTTGTTGCCGACGTCAAATCCGAAATTGAGGCAATTTCAGATTTCCCAGATCGAGCTGAGACACCTCGAATTAAAACGCTGGGGCAAACTGACTTTGTTGCTTCTGTTGCAATAACAGGCCCAACAACGCGCACAGACCTTAAAGACTATGCTGAAAAAGTCCGGACCCGAATGTTGCTTTGGGGCGGCATTCCTAAAGTCGACATTACAGGCTTTTCGACCCGCGAACTACGGATCGGTTTGAACACCGCAGCTTTGCAGCAATTTGGCATATCTGTCTCTGAGGTCAGTCGTGTCGTGCAAGCAAGCAGTCTCGATTTGCCCGCTGGCAGCATCGAAACATCTACTGAGACGCTGTTGATAAGGGTTGACGATGAGCGCCGCGAACCCGCGGATCTGGCGGCACTAGTCGTACGATCTTCCACCACCGGCGGCCAGGTCAGGTTAGGTGATATCGCAGACATTACAGAGCAGTTCGCGCAAGAAGACGATCGGATCGTTTTTGACGGAAAGCTGGCTGCAATTCTTGATGTCACTAAAACACGCGCTGAGGACTCTTTGCGCATTGTCGACGCGCTAAATGCATTTCTCAATGCAGAGCGTCAGCAGGCGCCGCCCGGCGTCACTTTGGCAATAGCCAGCGATGCCGCTTCGGTGGTGGGTGAGCGATTAACACTGGTCGTCGTTAACGGCCTGCAGGGACTTGGCCTTGTATTTTTGATTTTATGGCTGTTCTTCGGGTTTCGATTTTCTTTCTGGGTTGCGATGGGGCTGCCCGTCTCATTTATGGGCGGTGTCGCGCTGATGGGGGCGATTGGCTACTCTTTAAATCTGATGACAACGCTAGGCCTTTTGATTGTCATCGGCCTGCTGATGGATGACGCCATCGTCATTGCTGAAAACATTGCACGGCTACGGGAAAAGGGCCTGAGCGCTTTCGAGGCAGCCGTTGAGGGAGCCACACAAGTTTTCCCCAATGTGTTGGCCTCCTTTGCAACAACAGCAATGATCTTTGGTTCGCTTGCATTCTTGTCAGGTGATCTTGGAGCGGTGCTACGGGTGGTCCCTGTCGTCATGCTTTTTGTTCTCTCCATTTCGCTAATTGAAGCATTTCTAATCCTGCCACACCATCTTGTGCACAGCCTTGAAGCACCAGTGAGCCCGCGCGGGATGCGCGCGCGTGTCGAAACCATCATGACTTGGCTGCGAGAAAAGGCTGTCGGGCCTTTGGTGGATTTTACCATTCGCTGGCGTTATGCAACGGCAGGATTGAGTTTCGCTGTCCTTCTTGTTGCGATCGCCATGCTAGCTGGCGGCTATGTGAAATTCACAGCATTTCCGGAGCTAGATGGCGACACAATTGTGGCCAGAGTTTTGTTGCCACAAGGAACGCCCCTAGCACGAACGGAAGAAGTTGTGGCAACCTTGGAAGCCGCATTAGAAACAGTGAACAGTGAACTAACGCCTGAGCAACCTGATGATGCGAAGTTGATCCGGCATGTATCTGTCTTTTATGGAGTGAACCAGGACGCCTTTGAATCAGGCACACACGTAGCAACCGTTAGCGCTGACCTGCTCCCATCGGCGTTGCGCAACAGTCGACCTGACGCGATAATGCAGCGTTGGCGCGAGATCGTTGGTCCGGTGCCCGATGTGCTCAATCTAAAGTTTACGGAAGCGACAATCGGCCCGGCAGGCATTGCAATCGATATGCGCATCAAAGGTGATGACCTCAAAATGTTAAAGGCCGCCTCTTTCGAGTTGCAAGAGTGGATTTGGCAGTATCAGGGGGTCACGAGCGTGCTCGACGACCTTCGCCCCGGCAAGCGCGAAATGCGCATTCGGTTAAATGACGCTGCTGGCCCAATGGGCGTTACACCTGCAATGGTCGCCGACCAATTGCGGGCAGCCTATTTCGGTACCACGGTCAACGAGATGCAAGTGAACGGTCAACTGTTGGAAGTTACCGCCCAACTCGCAATTCACGATCAGATAAGTATCTCGCAATTTGACCAATTCACTATTGCGCGCGCTGACGGCACGTTCGTACCGTTAGCTATCGTTGCTAACGTGGAAATGGGACAAGGGTTTAACCGAATTAACCGCGAGAACGGGTTGCGCACTGTAACTGTGCAGGGCACAATTGACACGCGTATCGCCAACGCAAATGCAATCGTTAACGACACTTTGATGCAGTTTGTGCCAAACTTGCTCGCACGTTACCCAGGCATAATGGTTGACGTCGAAGGGCAAAACGCAGAGGCAAGCAAAACACAAAAATCTATGCTCGTTGGCTTTTTGATCGGTCTCATCGGCGTATTTTTGCTCTTGAGCTTCTTGTTCCGGTCCTACGTTGAACCAATTGTCGTAATGATGATTATCCCCCTATCTTTGACCGGTTCCGTTTTTGGGCACATGGCTATGGGGTTGGATTTTTCAATGCCCAGCATGCTCGGTTTTGTGGCCTTGGCCGGGGTGGTTGTAAACAACTCAATTTTATTAGTGGATTTCGTCAAGCACGAGCATGGCACCTCTAACACCGTTGCTGAAGCCGCATCACGCGCCGCCCGCGCAAGATTTAGGGCCATATTTCTGACATCCCTCACAACAGTCGCTGGACTGCTGCCAATTTTGCTAGAGACCAGCCTTCAAGCACAAATTCTTATTCCATTGGTCGCAAGTCTTGTTTTTGGTCTAGCGGCGGCGGGTCTAATAGTATTGTTCGTGCTCCCAGCAATCTATGCGATCCTTGATGATATGGGGATGAGCACGTTGGCAAGCAAGCATAGGAAAAAGGGGGTAAAGGAAACGTTCGCGCAACAGTGAGCATCAACATGTGCATCCGACTTTGGTTTCGATGCCGTGCGACCAAAATTGCGCTGTCGACAACCGAGCACTCCATGCAATCGAATAGACCACCTTTGTTTGGCTAGACTAAAGAGACTTCAAAAATGTGTTGTGAATATCCGGTTCACCAATCTCAACATGACCGGAAAGCTAACAACGGTCATAATCATTCGAACATCCAATATTATTCCAAATTTGTGCAGAATCTTTGACGGAGGTTCGCATTGAGAAATTAAAACCAAATGAAGTGGCCCCAAGGCCAGCTTTTGGGATTCTACAGACTTCCCAATAATTGAGATCCGGACAAGGACTTCGAGCTGGGCGAAGAAAATGAACTGACAATTTTTCGAGCGTGCGCACCAATTATGCTCGTTCATTTGCACTGGTGATCACGCCAGTACCTATTCCATCTTGCTGCCCATCCACTGCGTACCATTTCACAATTAACGTCGCCGCTCTTGGGTGAATTACACCATGCAGCAGTTCGGTTTAAACGGCGGAACCATCAGAGAGGCATTTCATGGGGGTGGCGTTGACAAGACTGTGTCCATGGCGCCCAATTCCTTTTGGGGTGCATAATAGTTCAACAAGAGCGTCTCTCGAAACAAGTGCGCCAGTTGCAGGGCAAGGGGTGCCCTTGATTACATGTTTCGTCCAATTCTCTCGCCGCAATGCCTGCCAGGCGAACTCGTGGCCCCTCGCTGCACCAAATTGGACCGTCGCCATCCCACACATGTGTAGGAGTACGCACAAAAAGTGAGCCAGCAGGTAGGACAGGGCTTCCGCAACTGCCGAGAAGGTAAAGGTACCCAACGCAAGAGAAATGATAGCGCATAATTTGAGCAAATTGCAGTTCATATCTTTATCAATCAAAGTGTTCACATAGTCCAGTTTTCTAAAGCGCAGAGCATATCGCCCTGGCCACTTTTAGGCAATCCGGACATGTCATTAGGTACGCCTTGGCGCTAAAGTGCGTCAAAATTCACATTGGAAGTCAAAATTCACATTGGAAAAAGTAAAAGTACCTATTTGAACCACATTTAGTCACAACTCAGTTCACGCCCGAAGTTCCCACGAAAAACACTTTCATGATTCACGCTTGATCTGAAAACGGTTAACGCGATCAGCTCGTTCAACTTCACATGCTGGTTATTCGGTGTCATATAGGCTAAATTGTTTGCTCACAATTTGGATTTTATATGCCTCCGCAACTGCCTAAAAGCATGTCACGCGATCAACTCGAGCTTCTTTTTCTCGTCGGGCAGTGCTCAAACACTGACGAAATCTATATCCGTTCGGCAATGACGATTGAACGGCAGAAAAAGGTCTTTGGGCAATTGGTTACACGGTTTCAGTTCGCAAACATTCATGAAATCAGATCATTTCAAAAGGCGCACCAGGTAGAAGTCTACAATCGTCTAAAAAAGTGGGGAGTTTCGTGCTCAATCCATGCGTTGGTCCTGATGGAGAAGATCTTCATCCGGTCCTGAGCGAGCAAGATAGAAAGGACTGTACTGAAATACTCCGTCGCTTGGATGCGGCCGGCGAACAGGCCGGTGTAAATTAATTTAGGCTGCTCAAATTCGGATACTGGTGTCTAATTGATCTTCACCTGTAGAGCAGCTCTATTTGTGCCTGTTATCAAATCTGAGTGACAGAAAGAGCCTGTATTTAGCTATTGAGCTCTTCGAGACCGCGTCGATCTGTGAGTTCCGGACCTCAAACACCCTGACAAAGTCCGGCTCGGGCAAATCACATTACAAAAATAGCAAACCCTTGCTTATTTTTGTATATTCTGTATAATTCATGTTATACAGAATTGAGGTGTTCCATGGCGACCAAAAGCATATCATCGGCTGAATTCATTCGACATTTCGGACGATATCATGATGAGGCCATGCGCCATCCCATAACACTCACCAAACATGGGCGTGCATCTGTTGTCGTCATCCCAGCCGAATTGTTTGAGCGCATAATGCAGGGAGAGGGGGATCCTCGTCGGGTCTACAGAACGAGCGAAACACCACCAGATCTGTCCGAGATGATCATGTCCGAACTGGACAAGCGGCTAGCTCATATACCCGATGAGTCGCAAAATGACGAATAAGTTCGATGACGGTCAAATCGTAGAGTACGAATATCTTTGGGATTGGCAGGCGCGTGAGGGTCGAACCAATGCGGAAAAGAACTGGCCGGTTTGTCTCGCGCTGGTGATCAAGAATAGCAAGCAAGGGATGACTCATCTGATCATTCTGCCCATTTCGGGAACACCGCCAAAGGCCGACCAGGATGCCATTGCCATTCCGGCACTGGAACTGCGTCGGGCTGGTCTATCTGATTTCAAATCCGGATGGATCACAATCAGTGAATATAACTATGATATTGTGGAAAGGTCGTTTTATTTTGATCCAAACCAAAAGCCACGCGGTCGATTTTCCGGGCCGTTTATGGATCAAATACTACTTCGCTTCCGCCGCAATTTGATACAAAAACGTGGGCGGATTGATCGTACGCGTTGAGCAAAACACGGCTACTTGACATGTGCTGACAGATTGGGAAAAATAGCAGGTGGCAACTTGGCAAGAAGCTAAATCGTTGAAATAAAAATTAATTTCGCAGAATACTTTTTATGGAACATTTAGAGAACATTTATTGGAAGAGCGATGGAAAAGAATCTAATCGAGAAATCGAGTTTACGTGTTCGGCTTCGTGAGCTCTCAATTATTCTTTTATGCGCTGCCAGTGTATGTGCTGTGGCGGGATATGTTGTAACTTATCAGTTTTATTCGGCAAGTATTGCCAGTCTGTTGCTGGCAATACCATTTTGGATTTTGTCATTAGATATTAAGGTAGTTCCTTACGTTGAACGTAGAGATAGAATTGACGAAGACATCCTCCATCCAATTAACATCGTCAATCGCGGCCGGCCGAAATCTGATTAGCTATTTTTGCGCCCTTTTTGAAACGCACCTGCATAGTAAGGGTCAGCTGTTTGACTAGTCGTATCTGGTCCCCAAAAAGCTTCAGTACCGCCGCCTACGTGCACGCCCCAGCTGTAGTGACCAATGCCTTCAAACTTTTCGGCTGCAAGCTCGATGAAACGAGCGTATTCATCTCGATTGTCATATGTAGATAATCTATTGCCGTTCTTTGCCAAATAACCATCTACTGCACCCTTAACATGGTGCCCATCCTTATGATCAATATCATGTCTGTAGCCGCCGGTTCGGTCCACACCTTTTACTCCGTCATGAGGTTGACCGGCAGAAGTGATTACAAACTCATATTCACTGCCCATTTTGGAAACGATATTTGAGAGGTTTTGAACGGTCTCTGCCGGGGCCGGCTCATCCCGTATAGTACCTTTTGGAAGATCATAAGTGATGTTTGGTGCCTGATAAAAACCAAGTTGATCAACAAAACCACTATTGGATTGCCTAGGATTTCTATTTTGTGTGGAGCCGTTTTGTGAATTGTTCGTTCCCTCAACCTGGGGCGCATTCACACGTGGCCCAATGTTGCTTAACTCATCTTTTAATGGGTCGGAAAAATCAAATAATCCAACTCCCCGACGAACAAGGGCATCTCCTGTCCACCGTTCCGATTCATTACTTATCTCAACGCGCTTATCACCCACGGTGTCTTTTGTTCCGCGACCATCTTGAACCCGATCATGAGACTCATTGAAATGTTCATTGTGAACATACTCGGCATGGCCATTGAGCTTTGATAGATTCCCCACGTCTTCAGGCTGTGCAACTGATTGCTTTGCCTCGCTCGGATTGATTGGCACAAAACTTTGTGGTTTAGGCATGAGAGCAACGTTGTTAGCCGGAGCTGATCCGTCAAGAGTTGCTTCTAGGCCAAGATCTTTTACAAGTCTGGACCAATAATTATCTACCATTTGCCGCTGCATGTTGACGCCGTTTGGAGTGGCGGGGTTTACTCGTGTGGCAATCTGATCTTCCGTGTAACCATCTTGCTTCATGTACCCAATTAAAACGTCGGTAATTTGCGAATTCCAAGCAGAGTTTTCGCTTTTCAAGATTGCGCCAGATTTTTCAAGTGAAACGGACTTTTCGTATGCATCTGACAATCTCACTGATGAATTGCTTACTTGATCTAGGCTGTTGCGAAGGCTATTTGATGCACTGATACCTTCCGCACTTGAATTATTTTGATAGATACGCTCAGCAGTGTCTTTGATTGTGCTGACATCTTCGCCGTAATTTCCACTAAACGCAGCATTGAATACACGGCTAAATGCTTCTTTTGAACTCGCTGAAAGTGAACCTTGTGCCGCCAGACGAGCTTGTAATTCTGCCGCCACTTCATTCTTTCCAAGTTTAAGCCCTTTCCCTGCTTTTGCTGACGCGTCCCCGGCCAACATTGCTGAGAGCGCGACATCGGTAGAAAGGCCATTTTCTTTTGCAACCCTTTGGACCGTTGACCACGCATTACCAAACGTCTCACGTTGGCTCGTCTTAAAGGACGTGGACATATCGTGACCCGCGGCCAGATTTTCACTTGTCGATTTTGCGAAATCCGATAGTTGTGAACTAGATGAAGTAATGCCGTTGACAAAATCAGATGTCGAGCTTTCGACCTGCCTTGTCGCTTCAGCTCTACGTTCTGCGTGTTCTTGTCGAAGGGCTTGACCTACACTTGCACTAAAACCAGTATTAGAAATTGCAGATCCGCGCTGATATGTTTGTGATCCATCGGAGTTGGTGGTGATCAATGAACCACCTTTTAGTGTTTCCGTGTGACGGCCTCGGTCAATTATAGACGACGTGTTATGCTTGTTGGCAGCCATATTGTGCATACTCATATTCGCAAGCGAAATATTGCCTGTTGCAGCTTCCCTACCCGTATCAATTGCGGCACCTTGGCTAACATTGAGCATCGATGTCGCTAAACCAGCCATTTTAGTTGCACCAAAAAAGATGCCAGTCGCCAAAAACGGCACCGAGCCCATTAGCATACCTGCAATGGCCCCCACTTCTTGTTCAACAGCCTGGATGCCAAGATGATTGGCCCAATTTAGAACATCTTGTGCTGTCGTTCCGCTCATTGTGGTGGTGTACTCTCGGTAGTGACCGGAAGCGGAATCCAGAAGAATTGAATGAAGGATTGCGCTCAAGGGTTCCCAGGACGCCAGCCAAACGAAGCCACCAAAATAGCCTCGAAAGACCATCATACCCATCGGTGTAAGCATTAGCATTAGTGCCAAAGGAAACGCGCCATAGTATAGCGTCTCAAATGCAATTTTTAGCATTGGCACCCACTTGGTCGCATTGATTGCGGTGGATTGGTAACTCGACAGTGTTTGGCGTTCCGCGCGCGCTGCCTGATAGAGAGCCATCGATGCGCTGTTGCCGGAATTTGCGATCAAACGGCTTGTGGCATCATCCAAGGCTAAAACAAGCATTGTCTGTTTGATGTAATTTGCAGCGTTATAACCCGTCATTCCCATCATGTTTTGAAAATCATCAAGCGTGCCAGTCAAACCGTTGACATCAACGACATTGGGATTAACGCCACCCCGGTCGGACATTGCGTTTGCCTTAGTTGTCAGCACCTTGGTCACTTCGTTATTTATCTGAGCCTCAAGTCCGGCCCAGCCATCAGAGCAACTGACTGTGTTGCCAACAATTTCATCATAGTAGACAAGGTTTGACGGGGCATTGGCAGGAATGTAAGTGCTTAAATCACCATCATGAGTGAGTGTGTTTATATCGACCAGACCGATATTAGACCCATCAACCATACAGTTTTCCATATAGTTCACTAAGTTGGTATGGATTGACGGTGTTACAGCACGCCATCTTGTCGCCTGCGACATCAAAGTTGCGCCAAACAACATGCCATGCCGTTGGTATGTCAGATTGTCAGGTTTACTCAACAGAGCTTCCATTCGATTGGTCAAATGATAGCTCGTTCTAGTTGTGAGGTTTGCGACAAGTGCCACTGAAAACGGAACGTTGTCTACTGTGCCGTAGATTTCCAAAGGATAGGTGCTATCCATGACCACAACGCGCGCTTTGGCACCAATGCTAAGACCACCAACAATCGCAACAAGTGCCATATATTGGAGCGTTCCCTGCATATTGCCAGTAAACGCGATTTTTATAGCAAGATAGGCAACGCCGAAGGCGATGCCGATCGACATCAAATCAACAAATTGACTTCCACTCGAAAACATCGCCAGAAAGTTGAAGATGCTATAAATATTGTAACCACCGCCAGTGGTGAAAACCTCAAATGTTGGCATAGCCTATCCCCAACTACTTCAGCATTGATGCAATGATTGAGGACGTATTGCCGGCAAGTTCTTGCTTTGCCAACGCCAAGCGTTCGAGTGACCGAAAAGCAGCGGCATATCGTTCCTGGGCAATTTGTCTACGCGCAGCGAAAGCCTGTTGGGTTTGCTTCACTTGATTTTGGTATTCGATGGTCAATTCGCCAAATGTTGTAATTTGACCAGCTGAGGCAGAAATCTCGTTTAATGCTTGATCAATATAAATCATAGCGAGATCCACGGCGACTAATTCCGCCATCGCATCAATTTCACTTTCGACAAAAAGGTGTTTGTAGCCGACGCCTGTTACGATGTGTTCGTAGACAGGAATTGAAGTCATGCCGAGCATGGCCACCGCTTCAGGTGGGATCGTGCCACCCGGAGTTTTGATGGCATCATAAGTGTCCATCAGTGTTTTTGACGTTTTAGCCAGTAAGGCTTTGTCATGGGGTATTGTAACATTCTGAAGTGTTGGATTGAGACACTTATTATCTTCGTCACAAACCCAAATTTTTGCAGTACCACCTTCTACCAAGATCGTTGCAATACGGTCGCTAATTGCCAGTGGTGCTTTGCTATCATGCTGAGGGCCTTCCCCCTCGTTCGCAGGTGACCTGGTTATCATGGTGCCTGTTAGGCTCATAAAGAATTCAGCGAGCCTACTATCACTGCTTAGAAATGGGTTCTTTTTGATAGCTTTCCAGGCATAGTTAATATCCAACGGCACTTGATCTTTGAGTTCGGCATTTGCGTTGTTCAGCATTTGACTTTGACCGCTATTCGATCCACAGCCATGTTTTGCGGCAACACGGTCAGCAAACATACCTTGGTAGCTACCAATGGTTGCACAAATATGCTGACTGGCGCTGTCGATCTTCGGCCAAAGTGCACCAGCAATCAGTTGCCCTGTTTCGCATGAGTTGATGTTCATTGAATTGACCTGCTGAACCAGATCGCGCAACTTGGCTACCGTCTCTTGAACGGCAGGAGACATACTTTCAAGCGCAAGCTCAAATGCAAAACCAGAAGCATTTTGCATAATTGCTTCCATCAACTTGATCAGCTCTTCCTGTGATATGAAGCTGAATGACCCGCCAAAAATATCGATGCCGCCGCACCCTGCCCGAACGGACGGAAGCTGGATATGGGCTAGATTTGTCTGACGTGAACGTGTGCGAACTTGGATGGAACCCAAACCTGCATAACCGGCACGCTGCCCCTCATAAAAGGTTGGCTTTGAGACATTCACACCACCACCTGAATTTTCCCAGAAATCCTGCAAATCCCTGGCCACATCTGCTCTGGCAATTGAAGGCGAAAGTAATATTGATGAGCTGAGCAATAAAGCTTTCAAAAATTTCATGATTAGTACCTCTCTCCAACAGGAACTTCGGTAATGACATAAACGCGCTCTAAGACTTGATCTGCTGTGAGCAAGCCTGAGCCAATGATCTTGATTTCTTTGGTTTGCGGGTGAATAAGCGCCAAGGTTGGGGCTGGAAATTCTTCTAATCCCAACTCCTGAAGCCTGCCCGGGTCATAGCGTGCTTCAGGGAAATATTCATTTTGGCCACCATCTTTTGAAACGGCCAATACGCTGACTTCATACTCTTCTTGCATAAATGCCAGCACCTCGCCTTGCAGGCGACACATGCCGCATTTTGAACTGTCCTCAAACATGAACATGATGCCAGAAGTTCTGGCTGTTTTTTGAAAGCTAGCCCGGCGCGCTTCTTTTAGTTGTTCTTGATAGATGCCAATACCCGCCTGAGCCAAAGGGTATTCAACGTTTTTATCAAGATGAGGTGCCGCGAAAAGCTGACGTTGCCATTGATCTGTAAATTCGCCAGCCTTTTCCGCAATCAGTTTATTGAGTTCCATATAGGCAAGAACATTCTCGGGTGTTGGGTCGAGAACAGCTTTGTACTTTGCCTCGTCAACCATTGCCCGAAATTCCATCATTGCGGCCGTAGCAGGATTTTTTTCGGGTTCTTTCTCCGGTTCCTTCGGTGTAGCCGTCGATGGCTCGGGTTGATCATCTTCGCTATCGCTTTTTTCTTCTGGCGCCCGGCAATAAAAAGACCAGCCAGCCACTTTTTCTTCCTCACAGAATGGCAAGCGAAATTCATCATCGGCCATTGAGACATTCGAGAAACTGGAAAAAAGAAGAAGCGTTAAAAGGATAAATCTCATCACGCTCTTCCATTTTCGATTGCAGAAACAGCATCTAACAGCTTCTTCATGTAAAACTTTGGATTTCTGTAGCCTTCGATCGACGAAACAATGTGGTTTGAGTTCCCACTAAAAACCAACGTGGTCGGATATGCGTTTACCGCACTTGCAATTGGGTGATCTTGTGCAGGAACAAATTTTTCAAATGGTGCAATAGGTCTTGAATCTGCTGAAGCCACTAAGACTGGCGCGCCAAGATTTTGCGCAAACATTGCCAGCACAGGTGCGGCACGATGGCAAACTGGGCACCAACTCGCACCGATCAAAATGAAACCTGTTTTCGGGGCCATTGCTTGGGTCGGGCCCACCATCGCAGCGGATATGCCCCCGACCAAAAATTGCCGCCTATTCAAGAGTGTCTTGCGCTTGTCCAAGATAGCCTCCCATTTCATTTTGCAATTGCTCAACAATGAATTCTTCAACAGGCTGATCAACATTGTTGAGCATGTCGCCAAACACTTCGCTCAAATCCATTTGGTTCACGTCCAAGGATTCAAGTTGTTCTAAAGTCAGTGCCGGACAAGGATCGCTCGTGAGCCAACGGAATTGCGCACCAGTTTGCTTATGAGCCTGTTCTTGGAACACGCGGGCAAACTTGCTTTTATAGGTGCAATATTCGTAATGCTCAGTGAGGCAAATCCCGAGTACGCGATAGGCACAACCAAGCCCCATATAATGGGCGGCGCCAGCGTCTCGTCGGTCCTTCAATGTGCGCTCATCATCATTGCAGCGACCATCTGTGTACGCATCGGAACAACAGTTTTTAGTCACGTGAAAGTCGCAGTTTAAGATTTCACCACCAAAGATTTCAGGGTTCCGGTCAAGGTTAGGCTCATCGACAGTCCCACATTCTTCTTCTTCAGTAGTCCCGGTATCGGTTCCAGTTCCACCGCCCAGAATGCCACCGTCGCCGCCATCACCAGTGCCCGTATCGGTGCTGGTCTCGTTCGCTTCGCACGCGCTTGTTTTGGCGAGGTCGTCTAGGAAATTGAGCCAAGCAGCACTTTCAGGATAATCATTTGAAGGTTCTTGCTCGATCCCATCGCAATTGTCGCCAATGCAAACGTTGATCGCCTCACAGTTCGCTTCAAAAGAGCTATCGCCATCACATTCATAAACCCATTGCTGATATTGGCAGGAGCCATCAGGCGCATAGGCTAAACAGGAAGGTGTTTCAAAAGCTGTGCAAACTGGACTATCCTCATAGGCATCGCACGTATCTTCAAAATTGTTATCAGTGCAGTCATAAACGCGGGTTTTCTGCCACCATGACCTACTCACAGCCAGCTCGTTAATGTCGCGCGTATCTGCACCTTGAGAGGTTTCAGTCCGATCGAGCGAACAATTTGCATCGCCTTCAAGAGCTGAGCAATTGTCAGTGAGATTTTCATCAAAATTGTGAAAATCGCGGCTCAAAAGGGTCGTGCTAGGCACGTCACCTGGACCGTTCCAACAATTATAAACTTTCTCGTATTTATCGCAGACGCCGGCCGTTGACCGGACGCATGTTTCAGAAACAAGGTGACATTGATTGTCACCCAAAGGCGTTGAACCGGGAACAACCAAACCATCAAATGTCTCGCAAGTATTTTCAGGGACATCACGCACGCAATCTTCTGTTCGAGCTACACTCGTGCAAACGCTGGTGATTGGCACACCTGCTACCGTGATCGTTGAACGAGATGAACATGTTTGAACAGCCTGCGCGCATGTGTCGGCGCTGGCGAATTCAACACTGAGCAAAATTGCAATAGTGGAGAAGATCAATCTTAGCATGATCCCTCCACCGTTCCTGAAAATGCAGAACAACAAGAGCCGTTCACACCGATATTCATATAGGTGGCGCTTTCACTCGTGTTGCCGCGCACGACATCGATGCGCAAATTGTTGCTGACACCGGAAAGAGGCAATGTGATTGTTGTGCCACTCTCCGTTGAAGGTCCGATGTTTGGCACATTTACCGCTGTACGGATTGAATGGCGTGGATATTGATCACGCCTTGAGCTCGTACAATCTTCGACCCACGTACTGCCCGCATAGATTGCTTTAGCCGTGCAGTTTTTTCCGCAATCACGGTCACGAACGTTCAAATCGCCACCACTCTTACTGTAGGTCCAAACAATGGAGCCATTGACCTTGATTTGAGCAACGCCGTTGAAGCGTAGACGTGACAGTTCCAAAGTCGAAAGATTTACGCCTTGGCGCGCTTGGACATAAAATGTGTCGGTCTTAATGTTGCATGTGCCGTTCGAGCGAACAGGCATCGTGACGGTAATATCTGTCCCGGCAGAGTTCCAAGAATTTGTGGCGCTTGAAACAATGACCTTGGATTTGCGACATGTTGCTCCTGTTGTGCCTGTGCAAACCCAATTGACATTGCGGGTGCAGTTTTTGCGATAGTTGCGTGTCTCGGTAGAGCATTGCCAATCATCTTCGCGATCAACTGAAATCACACGATCTTGCTGACAAGATTCATAAGTGCGCGAAAGGATCTTTCGGCAAAATTGAGTACCTTGGAAACTTCCGCCTTGAAACTCGTCTGAGCAAACACCACCACCAGAAGAGAACAAGCCACCTACAACGCTGTCAGCTTGTTCAACGGCATCATCTGCCAGAGACAAAGGATCATCACCCAAATCAATTGAAGGGCGCCCTGTGGCGCTGTCCTTCATTGTCGTCCATGCTTGGCCTGTCGCATCATCTTGGTATTGTTGTTCGAGTTCCAACCGATCAAAATCATTGTGATTATAATCGGCTTCAGGAGGACGGTTTGTCTCATATGGCACGACTGTATTTTCAACATTTTCTTGCGTAAAAATGCCTTCGATGGATGGCATCGCATCAATATTGTCTTGAACGCGGTCACGCATTGATTGTGCATTGGCTGCACCGGATGCACCAACCATCAGACAAATGAGAAGAGATAGCGGGATTTTTTTCATCGCTTATCTTCCAAAAGTTTTGCCGCAACTTCCGAAGCTTCGCCACCACCACGAGCCACAATTTCTAATGCGGCTTCAATTGGAATATTGCCCGCGATTTTGTCATGTGGCGGCGGCACATCAAGCTCGCAACCTTGGGTTTCGCAGACATCTAGCTGATCTGTGACAACAACGATCTGTGGGACTGCGTTGATGTTGAACCGCGTGAACATTGTTGGATCAATTCCATACCCAATGCTTGCAGCGTCATCTTTAAAGACACGTTGAATGGCTGTTTGCGTGTCAAAAACAGAGTTGTTGACGAAACCGCGCATGATGATTGGCACGTCAAATCTTTTGGCCTCAATCATTGCGGTATGGAGAACTTGTTCGGGCATCGAAAAGCTCAAAAACAAAAAGACCCGCTGGTTGTCGTAGCGTTGACGTTCGGCCTCCCCTGAAGCTTCGCCACCGTCAGCATCCAACAACGCCCGGACGCGCGGGTTATTAAGTGCGCGTGTGCGCAAATCATCAACATTCAGTTTGACGCCGAAATCATCAGCTTTTTGAATGTTAAGTTGATCTTTCCATGCTTCGCCAAGTTTTTTGGAGTTATCAAGCATCTGCATAATGGATGGCTTAATGTCGCCTTGCGCACCTGGCGCAAACTCCAATACCTGCTCTTCTTGAGAGAAGGCAGGCAAGCCAATGGAAAAAGTGGTCAATGCAACCAAAACGGTTTTTTCAATTAGATGGCGCAACAATTTCTCTTCCTCCATAGCAACCAGCCAAAGCTTTCGCCTTTGAATGGAAATTCGCGGAAAGTATCGACATATTGAGTAGATGACCCCATTGGCGCACACGCATAGCGTCCAGCGGTATTTGCGATTGGGCGCGTGATTTGCTGCCGATATTGGCTTTTGGGGATGATTGGTGCTGGTGTTGGAAAACAGCTTGTCGGATTTGATGCGGTTTTTTGTGCCAACAACAATCGGTGCATTCGTGCAGTCAGTCGTGTTGCAACTGACTGACTGGACATCACACCACCATATGAAGAGTTTACTTCGCCCGCGATGGGATAAACTGACCCCTGACAGCCATTGCACCAAAACAAGAGGTCCATAGAAAGATTGCCACTTGAAGCCACCGCACATTCAGCCGCGCACGCAGCTTGTGCGATGGTATTTGAGAACAATATGGCCTCAGGATTGAGCAAATTATTCAGCTCAACATTGTTCCAAAGAGGATCAATCTCGCTGATATAAGCAACGTCAAAGGCTGTAGTTTCGAGGCAAAGCCCGTCAACAACAGTACCGAGCCAACTGATTAGCGGGTAGTAGTAATAATGGGCCTGCCAGGCAGAACCATTTTCCGCCCCATTACTGCCTGTTGCGGTGCTTGTGCCCGCAGCAAACAGACCAAAATCCATATCAAGGCCGATATTTACAAAACAACCTGGCTCATTGGCGACATCGACTAGCCGAGCAGGTTCCCATAGACCGATTGACAAACCGATATATGGCAAAGCACCCTTCCAACACATGCAAAATGGAAAGGCTTGGTTTTGTGTATCTGGTCGATTGGTGAACATTGAAAGGCCACCAATGGAGATTGGAAAAATGCAATCCCAACATACCTCGGTCAGAGGATTTAGGAATTTTGCATTGCACTTTGCATAGGCCGCTGTTGAGAATCCCAACGTGAGAATAATTGTCGCCAAAAGGATGCGGAAATTTCTCATTCTTCAATCTCCCATACCGGCACTTCTTCAACAATCATGTGCCGCGCGCCGCGCCTAATCACACTTGGGATGCGTTTGATTTCAAAACGGGTGACCATTTGCGCGTCTTGATCAAAATAAAAACGCCGGCCGTGCTTACGCATCAGCTCAAGCGGGGCGCCATTGGTGAGAACCAAGAGGGTATCAAGCTCATTGCCTTCAGAAAGGGCAAACTCAACTTGCTCTGGATCATCACCATCAAACATGACAATGCGTTTATTGAACACGGAGTATTCAAGTGGATTGATAACCGTCCCTGCCCGCGCAAAAACACGGCCTTGATGGTCCGCAAGATCGCGTGAAAGTGTGATTGATAAATCCACCTCAAAAGCTCTAGGCTCTGTTGCCAGCGAAAGACCTTGGACGGGACGCGGCCTATTCACATAAGCGCGGGTCTTGTCCTGCATGTCCTTTTTCATGGCATCCAGTTCGCCAGAAGCTTCCATTTCACCAAGACGCGCTTTAATCAGATCAAGAATTGAAGGTTCAGCAATTTCCCACATTGGGCCATGACGGCCGAGGTCTTTGGAAAGACTTGCTCCTGTCAAAACTGACATCAATAAAATAGAGACAATTATTGATCGAACCATTGCTTAAGCTCCTTCCAATGAGGGAGTTTCAAAGGCCAGCCAACAGCTTGGACTTTAGAAACTGAAATGAGCCCGATCACTTCATATCTGCTATCAAGACTGTTAATCGCGTCACCAAAAACAGCGATATATCCTTCGGGAATTGGCCCCGATGGCAGCTCACGATAGCCTGCCTCAACCAATTCCTTTTGAAGCTCTCGACATTGACCATTTATGCAAACAGACGCGCTATCACTTGAAATAGTGTCGCCAGGCATCCCGACAACTCTTTTGACAAACGAGATACCCTCAAACTTATTTTTTAAAATTTCCGGGGTGTCGAACGCAACATAACGGCCTGTTTGAAGTAGATGAGGAGTTCGCCACATGATATAGCCATTGTGCGGCAAACTATTGGTTCCATTGATTACAATTGAGGTGTGCCCAATGATCATTGCTGCTAAACCTAGAACAGCAAAAATTGCACCATATTCGACAACTTTTTTCCGGTTCATTGAATCAAATCCCATTGCTCAATGACCCGTTGTGCAAATTCGTCGCTCACATCTTGTCCCCCTGCCAAAATGTGGTTGCCGTTGACAATTACATTTCCGGTCTCTTGATGAATTCGATTTGCCTGAGCTGTCACAATCTCATCAAAGACGAGAATGGCATTCTTCAACTGTTCATCCGAAAAGTTATTGCCCCGTTCTTCAATAAAGATTTTCACAACTTTGTTTGCGTCAATGATCAGTGTTTTAGGTGCGGGATCTAACAGTCCAAAAAAATTGAGTGTCGCGACGTTGATCATCACGGCAGCCCAAAGTCCCAAAAATGCTCCACCTATCCAGTACGCTTTTTTCATTACGAGACATCTCCCATTTTCACCATGTCCTCAATTGCTTCCACAGTGGTCATTCCCGCAGCTTGGCGCTGTTTAAGCTTTTGTACGGTTGACCCTTTTGATGAGTAGACAGCTAGCGAAAAGGGATCGAGGAGAAGCCGACCAAAAAACCATCCTGATGGGCCTTTAATGGCCATCTCGGAAAAAGAGCCTGGAACTGAGGTGATCGTCTTAAGGCGACGTGCAAAACCACTATCGATCGACAGCTTGTCTGATGACATAAACTTGTCGATTGTTTCTGGTTTTTGGGCCATCATGACCAGCCAGTCGCTGTTTTGAATACAAGCTTCAGCTGCGGGGGTCGCAGTGTAATCATCAAGGCTTTGTGTGCCAGTAATCAATGCGCCACTATATTTACGCGCGCGGCGGGCAACACCTTCAATGAATTTGTCAGTGCCATTCCCCTTCAGCATATCCCATGCTTCATCGATCAAAATGGCGACTTGCGTTTGTCGATCAGTCTTGAACATCAATTCTGTGCCCAGGAACATGATAATCTGCATAACCACTTGTTCTAAGGCAGGTTGTGTCTTGATGTCTGACATCTCTACAACTGTAAATGGGCTATCAATCGTAATGTTAGAGGGGCCGGCAAAGTAGCTGCCATACTGGCCACCCCTACAAAACGCTTTTAGCTTTCGGCAGACATCAAGTAGGCGATCATCATCACCGGACATCTGTTGAATGACTTCAAAAACATCAGTGATTTCACCTTCGGGGCCTTTTTGATCCCACACTTGCAAAATTGCATTTTGGATCGCTTCTTCTTCAATACCTTCCACACGTCCTTCTTTTTGAACACCGAGGTTCACCATTGAACTGACGACTTGGGCAATAAGATTTGCCGCCTCAGCACGATACTCGTCGCTTTTCATATGCTCTTGATCGAGCATGGTGAAAGGATTTAGCTTCAGGTTTGTCGAACCATCAAATGCGATATGTTTGCCACCAAGAATCTCACAAGTGGTTTTGAAAGAGTAACCATCATCAATCACCAAAGCGCGACCACCATTCGCGTAGATTGAGGTAATTAGCTCTTGCATGAACACCGATTTACCGGCACCTGATTTGCCGACAACGGCAACGTTATAGTTACCTTCACTCACATAATTGCTATATTTAAACACCTCACCCTGTCGCCCAAGCAACAACACTCCTGCACCAGCACTATTGCCCACAAATTCTCCTTGCAGAGGCGCCAGTGCTGAGACAGCTTTCCCCTTTAACAAGCGCATACGCATCAGCGAGCGATAGGAATTCATATGCTTTTGGGTCATCCCAAGTGGAAGTGCCCCAAGAAACATTGGTAATTGAAGATATTTCTCATGACGAAGTGTGAATTCTGGGCGTCGATAAATTTTTGCCATTTCATGGCCAGCAGCCATTGCCGCTTCCGCTTCGCCTTTTGCAAAGGCAGCTACTGTGAAAGAGGTCTCGAACATGCGCTCAGAGGAATCTGTTTCACGTTGCAAGTTTGCAATTTCATCATACTTGCCTTGGAAGTCATTTACGAACTTGTTCATGCCCGTTTTTTGGGCACGGTCCATAAGCATGATTTGCTTTACGAGATTGGTTTGCGTTTTCTCTTTACCAATGCCAACGGCGCTAAGAGTGGTAAGAGTTGGTCCATGTGGCCGGTCTGTAATTCGATCAGGATCGCCAAATAACAGCAGTCCTAGTGAGCTGTACCACTCGTTAGGAAACTTTGAAATTGAGGAAACGTTCACTACCAATGGGGTCTCGCCCGGAAGTGCCATATATGCCGGTTTTACAATCACTGAAGCACCAGGCAGCTGCTGGTTTAACGGAAGCTCAGAGGTATACGTCGCGTTGTCGGTTCTACCCCATTGAGTTGCGTTGAATATCTCTTGAAGAAGTGAGAGCAGTTCGACTGGCTGTAAGTTGGATGACCACTCATCAACATCTACTGCACCAGCGATCGCTTTCCTAAAAGACTTGAGGGCCGCAATCGAAGAAAACGATGCGTCACCTTCGGTCCAACCAGTAATAAACACTCGGCGCTTTAGTGGAATTGCCTTTTTCAGTTGATCTGTACCAAAGCGAAGATTCATCACATGCTCGATACGCGAGCTTGTCAGTCGTTCGATCAACTCGCCGCCAGCAACGCGCTCCATGGCCCATTCATCAAGTTGAGGCCGAATGTTTGGAGAGGTCCAGTTAATAAATTGAATGCCTGAATTTGCAGGCATGGCCGTACTAATCGCAGAATGTAGATTTGCGACAATATCTTCCGTGCTTAACTGGGGAACGATTTCAAGAATGAAACCTGTCGAGTTAGCGTTGTGATATAGGTGTTCTTTGCTGTCAAAAACACGATACGGCAGCAGCCTGGACAATGCGGCATGATCAAAAACCTGATCGTCAATATCGTCAAAATCATCATCTGCAAAAAGAGAGTTTATGAGATCCTTGAGGGCTTTCATGATGATCACCTATCGACGAACCCAACGGGCTTCCGTCAGGACAAAGTGAACATATCGGCCCTCATGAAGGATTTGGTTTTCATCAAGATAAGGTGCGATCCAAAGCTTACTGATTGTTTCAGCAACGCGATATCTGGACCCGTCATAGGAGTACGATCCATAACTAGAGATACCGGTTTTTTCTTTCTCCGAAAGTCCCTGAGAATTAAGAGAAGCCATGATGCTGTCCTCTTCCTTTTCAGAAATCGGGATAATTGCAGCGCTTGTTGTGCCGTCTACAGCTGAAATAGATGTGCAAGGCGAACCGATTTGTGCCTCACACAAGAAATCCTTTTCGGTGTTCGCGCCAAGGGACGCGCAACCTGACAAAATAATGATTGCGCCGAGAGTAGAGGCAGCTTTTACAATGCTCATGTTCATTTTAGAGAAATCCCTTCCATAAAGACCAATTCAACTTTCGTCCCGCCATAAAGGGAGATCACAGGCTGATATTGCTCTGCGCGGCTGATGTAATATTCGGAAAGAGTGGAAGCAGCTTCTTTGACGCCACCTGCACCAGCTGCGGTTGCAGCTCGAGTTGCCATGCTGGTCAGATCAGCAACACTTTCAGCATCGCCCGCGCCCGACATCTTTTCTGAAATGCCAGCTAGGCCATCTAACGCGCCAGCGATTGCAGCGTTTGTCACTAAGCCACCTTCGCGGGAGACAACCTGACCACGCGCGCCGGCTTTGCCTGATGATGTCATGTAGCCAGAAATGGCAGTTTCAATAACCTCATGACCTGACTTAATGCAGGTCATTGATATTAGCCGAACTCGAACACGTTCAGAGGACAGGTCGCCAACGGCGGAGCCTTGAACTGTACAGCCTTCAATATCAATTTTTGCGCCTTTACCCTTTCGACCTGCCGTTACAGCTGGACCAGTAATGCGGAATAGAACTGGAATTGGATTTTCGCGATCAGATACATTTGTAGCCGCATCAGCACCGGACAGAACCAAGGCTGGCGCGTACGAACCCGCAGGAATATAATTCTTAAGGGTATTACGTACCTTCGCGGAGCCTTCAGATTTATTTGATGCAAGTGCGAACGTTTGGCCAAACGGACGGGGCGCGGGGAGATTGGAAATTTCGCCTTTGTTATTGGCTGTATTTTGCCGTTGAACTCCACTGTTAGACGGTGTTGAAACAATGCTTGAGCCAGAACGCTTTTTGATAAACTCAGAACCGGTACTTGAATAATCCGGCAAATCCAAATCAGCGCCGGCTACCTTTTGCTGTTGACTTGTTGCATCTACTTTTTCTTCAAGTTGAGCAATTTTGGTAGCAGCTTGAAGCAGCGTTTCATCATACTCCGATTGAAGTTTTGTGATCTGCGCTTGATATGTTTGCTGTTGGACTTCCAGCGATGTACTGAGATTATCGACCAGCTTCTTTAGCTCATTAATCTCTTCCTCACTTTTGGTTACCCAGGTCATTTCTGGTGCGGCAGCAGAAGTGCGATCCTTTACAATTGTGAAATCAAGTTCAGGATCACTGCGAGTTGACCCCAAAGCTGACGTTGGTTTTGGGGTTAGAAATGTCATCATCACATAGGTGACAATCAAGATTGCCAGTGCGCCTAATCCGAGGATAAGACCTTGCTGAGCTTTTCTGGAAAGAGCGGCCATTATTTTGCCTCCACAACGATTACAAATGTGGCTTCATTTGGTCCAAGTGATGGGTTTTGAATCCAAACAGAACGAACGGCTGTCTTGGGTTTGATAAAATCCTGCTCTTTAACCAGCCGACCATTTGCATCAGCAACGGCCACCAGAATGTGCGCCTTCCAATTGCCGTGAATTACCGACTTGTAGATTTTGTTGTTTTTACCTTTGGGTTTTACTCCGATTACGTGCGCATTCGCGACGCTGCGGATCACATCAGTCATGGTAAGTGCAATGTCATCTGATCCAGTACCAAATGCTTGGGCGCTAACATCTCCACCTGAAGTGACCTGATTGCTTTGAACATCAAGAATGACCGGAGCAACGGTTCCACTTTTCGGAATTAGCGTGTAGCTGACGGTCAAGCCTTCTTCGGTAACAATAAATCCCGATTCACGTTCCGCTTGTTCGCCAGAAAAACGCAAGAAAACATCGCCGGTTTTCTCGTCATTTTTCATTTCAAATTGAGTAGTGTCATTGATGATGCTGCGGATGCGTCCATCTTTAATGGAAATCCGCGTGACAGAAGTCGTAGAGGCATAAAATGTAACACTTCCATCTGCCTCAACAACTCGTGCTTGTGAAGCAAGCGCAGGGGTTGAAACCGACGCAATAAGCCCAGTCACAAGGACAAGTGCCATAGTTGCTGCTGCAAATTTCCATATTTGCGCTAAACGACGGGTCATTGTGTGACCTCCAATTTACTAATTTTGGCGAGACGAACTGAGCCAGCTTCAATGACAAAACTCATGAAGATCCACCGAGGCTCGGTGCTGACTAATTTGCTGTTTAGGTAGGTTTCTAACTGACCTTTGATAACGAGAGTTTTGTCGTCAAAGTTGTGTTCGATTGTATGCGGTTCAAAAACAGTAGAAATGTCGCGCTTCTTAATGTCTTTGGCAACTTCATCATACAGCTCAAGCAACCGTCCGCGGTGTGCAACTGATGACACCCGCTCAATAACATTGCGACCATAATTTAGGTTGTTTGGAGATGTGTTATAAAGACCATAAGCAGCATCAAGTGCAACGGCTTCTAAATAACGGACATCAACGGCGCCTCTTGCAACCATGCCATCTGTAATGGACGTGGGAATAAGGACGACTTGATTGCTGGTATTGAAAAGCTTAAATGCCAACAGTCCGTTCACTGCGACCATAAATGCAAAAAGAACGACAAAAATCGTTCTACCCCATTGGGCTGAATGTAATCTTTTTTGGAGAACTAGAACGTCCATTATTAGCCTTCCCAGCGATCAATGGCGCTGTCCGGAAATGTGGGATAAATGCTGATAAAATTGGGAAAATACCAATATGTGATGGTGAGCAAATCCTCGGTGCTGCCCTCACCCTTCACTTTTTTCCAAAGGAACCAAAAAATCACTGCAATGAGCGCACCTAGTATGAATTGTTGGGACATTGCGCCTAAACAAATGGGCATTCCCAACGCAATTGCTTCGTCCATTGGTAGGAACAAGAAGCGCGGCGGGTCTTGCAAACGTTGCTCGATTTTGACTTCCATATGCCCTCCAAAAAAGTGCGCCCGCGAAAACGAGCGCACAAAACTTGTTTTGATTAAAAACCAAGCAGAGCTGTCGTCGCTGTTGCACCTGAGATGCCAGTCATCACAGCGAAGCCAGAACCGAGAATGAAGCTGCCTGCAAACGCGTAGATAACGCCTTTCCAGCCCTGCCCAAACATCAACATAATCGCCGCAATACCCAGTGAAACCGCTGTTACCAACAATGCACCTGAGCCTTGAACCAATGCCAACATGTCGTTGGCCACGGTTGTAAATTCAGTTTCGATTGTTGTTGTACCAGCAGCAAAAGCGTTACCAGCAGTAATAGCTGTCGCAGCTAGTGATGAAACGGCGAGGCCACAACGTTTGATGAATTTTTTCATTTGAGTTTTTCCTGTTAACTTTTGATTAAGGATTACAAATTTTTCATAAATCAAATAAAACGAAATTACAAGACGTTTGACAAAGGTTTGGAAAATGTAAGATGTAGAAGCGAGGCATGGTTAATGGAAAATCGAGAATGAAACCCATCGAAAACACAAGAAAAGTCGGCTATTTTTGGATGCCGAACGGGCAGAGCAAGGCTGATGAACTAAGCAAAATTGATCTGTTCAAAAGTGCTGGAATTAGAACTGAGTTGCTTTTTATTGACACGGGATCAAAACCAAATTCTCCCAAACCCCAGCAAAAAAAATGCCTTGAAGAACTTCAAAGGACAGACAAATTCTTTATCTGGTCATTGGACAATTTTGCCCGATCAATTCATCATTTGATCGAGTTGCTGGATGAATTACAGAAGCGTGAAATTGAAGTTGAGTTACTCGGTTTAGCTAATGTGGGGCTGCCCGAAATATCGGGCCAACACGCACCGTGCTTGAGAACGATCGCAGGTCTAAAACAAACCATCAGAAACCATAAAAGCTTAATTCAAAAAGCTAATATGAGGAAAAAGAAAGCTCGCGGTCGCAAAGGAGGTAGAAAGCCAATTTTTGACTATGACGATGTGTTGATGATTTCACAAAAGATGAGTGACCCCGAAACTTCCGTAACCAAGCTCGCCAAAGAATTAAACGTAGATCCTCAAAACATTTATCGCTATGTCGATCCAGAAGGAAACTTACGTCCTTTGGGATTGAAATTGAAAGCTGCCAGCGGGCGGTAATGCCAACCGACTAAGCCGGTTGGCAATCTTCCTAGCTGTTCCAGGGGATGATAGCTTGAACTTCATCTTCATCCTGTCCAGCGGCCTTCCCCAAGTTGGCGCGGAAATTCAGTTGGGGAATTGAGACTTGGAAGTATGGCTTATCTTCCTTATTTTTTCGCTTCCAGATTGCTCCAATTTGAACCCGGGCGCCCCGAGGGCTGTTGGCAAAAAGCTGATGGGTTGGCGCTTTCTCATTATCGCTGGTGACTGGCTCAGCAAAAATATTCTCATCGAAAGTTAGAGTTGCAAGACGACCTTTGCCTTTTGTGCCTTCGATTTGTGCTGTTTCAAATCGGATGATGTTTGGTTCGTTGGTCATTTTGATTGCTCCTTTGTAAGCGTTTTTGATGTGCTTAAAAGGGCTGACGGGTAGAGGGGAGTTGCACCCAAGGGGCGATTGGCGCAATCGAGGAAAGCGACAAAAAATTTGGCTCGCGAGGAATGGCCAAAGGCCAGGGGAAATTTTTGATCAGGCGCGCACCTTGCAGCTCACCGACCGACTGCCATAGCTCATCAATAAAAAAACGCCCTCAAAGGGGCTAGATGATCGAGAACTAATTTCCGATTTTAATCAGCATTTCGTTGGCAAAAGGCTTGTGCCTACACACTCTAATCAAATGAGAATTTGTTGAGCAAAGGAAGACAAGCTAATGCAGATTCAACCCATCCGTTGCTAACAGTGTTGGTAAAGACTGGCTATGGATAGATCTGGAGCGAAAGAGTAGATAAGACAATTCCAATCTCCATTTTTCGAAAAGAATGCGCAGCCGGGATAGGTCCGGGGCATGTGAAGCTATTTTAAGCTATCAAAATGGATAAGGTTTTGCTCAGTGCGCAACGGAATAGTTATGTTGTCATCCAACAGCTGCATTTTAGCCAATGTTGATGTGAGAACTTCAGCATCCATAAATAGCTTTCGCTTTCCATCATGCTTTTGCACCGCATCAAAATATTTGCCGTCTGGATTTTTATAAAAAACTGCAAAAACTAATTTTTCGCCAAGTTCTTTTTTGCTGCCTTGAACAATAGGATTGAGAACTTTGATAACCTTAATGGTTATCTCACCGCCAACATTATCGATTTGCTCTTTAAGCAAAGTGAAAGGTATGTGACCAATTCCGTAGGTTTCGGTCGCGTGATCTTTGGCCATTGTTGGGATGCCTTGACTTGCTTTGGAATGATATTGCGCCCTTTACAAAGCCTAAGGAACGCATTTTGATTCTTTTTTTTACCATAAGAATTAAATTTTTGAAATACGTCAGGTTTTAGTCATTTAACCAAATTTTCTAATTCATTTGATGTATCTTGAAATGCAATCTTGATTAACATAATAAAAACAATTAGCGTTTAATCGTTGATTTAATAGAGAGAATAAAAATAAAGATTAGCAACCTACCCCTATCGTTTTTAGCGCTTTTTGGGGAAAGCGTGGTCGGCTTGGGTTGCGGCCAACAACCACGATACTGTCATACTCGGTATCTTTCACGCAAAAATTATTGAGCTTAACGCTGCATCAGGTCACTGCCTGATCAACGAAAGGCTCGTTGTATTCATTGTTTAAGAAGTACCTGGGGTGGGGAAATGATGGTTAATACTACGCCATTCAATCAATTCACAAATGGCATCGATCAGCACAACCTAAACGAGAAACAGATAAACGATTTGTTTCGTAGCCAGTTTGGCAATGCCGTCCACAAAATATGTGACAGCATCAAAATCAATGGCACACTGCGCTATGAGAATGCGTCAAACTGTAAGCCGGAATTTATCTGTGCTGCACTACAATTGATCACTGATTGTGAAAGCTCAAATTTAAGCGTGATGAATGATGAAGGTTCCCAAGGAACTGTTCAGATCGGTCGATGGCAATTCAAATGGCGTATCGAGAAAGACGCTCAGTCAAAGCACGATGTTTCAGACAATGTAGCAAAGCTGTTGCCAGCAAACTCAATTAACCGCCAATTAATCATCTCACTACCTACTATGCACTAGGTGGTTTGCGGCCTCTTGCATTAGGCGCATTCACGAAATTGCCGGGTAATCTGATTGCCCGGCAAATACAGAATCTAGTAAGTATGATAAATTAACCATGAGGACGATTCGAGAGGAATAATCCCAAAAAACAAAAACCCCCACAAGGCGGACCTTATGAGGGATTTGAAAAACCACGGAATTGGCGTTCCGAAGTCAGTTGAACTGTTAGACACGGTTTTATCACTTCCCGATATTGTTGACAAGAATAAAAACGCAATTTCTGCGCGCAATATCGGCTACGCACAATTCCTCTATTTCAAGTTGCTTTTTGGAAGAGTTACCCGACTCGGCCTATGCAAGTGTAACAGAACTATTTTGGAGAAAATCTAACGGCTTAAAAAACAAAGCCCCCGCGAGGCGGCAACCTAGCGAGGGGACTTGATAAGACAAAGGGACGGCAATCCCGTAATGCCATAGATCGTTAAGGCCAGTCTTATCATTTTCCCGACAGCATTGGCAAGTAAAAAACGCAATTTCTGCGAACGATAGATTATTGTCTGAAGAAATTGTTTGGCACAGCTTGGCGAAGGACATAAGCGCGCTTCTCAAATAGCGCCGTAGCGTTGTCCGAAGTCACGGCACGGCACAGCTTTATCAAATGCTTTCTAGGTCCGCCTCTAGATTTAGAGGAAAGAGTTAATGAGACCATATCCAAGCACCATCGCACCTAATTATAAGTCGGCGATAAAAGAGACCCCCTCACCTGTTTTGCCCGGGCAAGATCTCTTATCCTCACTTGAAAGCTCATATGAAGCGGCAAAGCGCCGGATTAAAACCCGGTTCACCCAATCTCAAATGGCGAAGATGGGCTACAAGAAGCCGCAATTTGGTTCTCGCGCCTATATGGAGTTTATGGGTAAAGGCGTGATCAGCCCGGAAGAAGCGCAAGCAGATGCACTGTTGGCTGAGCTACGCGCCGAGCGCACCGGACAGCGCAAAGATGCAATGCTGGATGAAGCCGCAGACTTTTATCTAAAGCCATCTTTTCCGGTGCGCCGGAACACGCCTTTGCGTTGGGCTCGTCAAGAACCTATCGCTTCAGATCAATATGCACCCAATATGGCAACCACGGCGGCAAGAGATGAGAGATTGACGCCCAACGCAAAGGCGTTGTTGCAAATCATCCATGCCCGTTGCGCCACAGAAGGCATCACAGAGACCACGAAGGCAACTTTGGCCAATATCATGAACCGGTCAACTCGGACCATTCAGCGCTATATTGCGGACCTTGTTCAGTTTGGTTACCTGATCTGCCACACTAAGCGCAATGGAAGAGGTCTTTATGTGGGCTTGGTGATGCGTGTTGCTGAGAAAACCAAACCCTTCTATCACGACCTGAAGCGTACGGCCGACTTGATTGCGCCTTTGCTCAAGCCGGGGCGTTCAGAGACCGATCAACGTATTGAAGTTTTAGAGGAGACATCATTGTCCCCTAAAAAGCGATTCAAATTTAATAAGAGAGCAGACATCTTATCAGATGACATATTTCATTAGATTATTGAGCTAATCGCTCAATAATTCTCCCCGATCCTTAAACTTTAAATCAAAATTTCAACCGCTCTCAACCAGCGGACAATCTTCTATTATCAATACGGCATTGGCCTTCGGCCAATACTCCATTTTTCCCCTTTGCCGGTTAAAACGATATCGACATGCTCGCTACGGGCAAGGGCTACGCCCTTCTCCGCTTCGCTTCGATCCCTACGGGATGCCCTACGCTGCGCGTGCCGATCTTTTAAAAAGTGTCGGCTCCGGAGGAATGTCAGCTTTCCGTCTCTCCAGAGGAATGGAAGAATTTTCGAAGGCGAGGCAGATTTGACTTGAATAGACTAACCCATTGGGTTATATTAATTCATGATTACAGTACGAGAAACACCGACATTTATACAGCAAGCTGAAAAGCTGCTGACGCCAGAAGAGTTGGATGATCTTTTATTTGCATTGTCCGCTGACCCAACGGCAGGCGACATCATAAAAGACACCGGAGGCGTACGCAAACTTAGGTTCCAGGCAAAGTCTAAGGGCAAGCGTGGAGGATCAAGGGTCATCTATTTTTATTTTGATGACAATGTACCGCTAACCGCACTGTTTATTTACGGCAAAAATCAGCAAGATGATTTAAGCCCGGAAACAAAGAAGATGGTCAAAAACATGGCGGAACAGATTAAAAAGAAAGCGAGACAAACCGATGAATGAGTTTGAACAAAACCTCATCAAGTCCATGCAAGAAGCATTGGACATGCAAAATGGCAAGGCTATCGGGAGAACAAGGAACTTCCCCGACCCTAAACGCGTGCGGAAAATGGCTAAGCTTACCCAAAAAGAAATGGCAATGTTTATGGGGGTGAGCCTTTCAGGTTACCGCAAATGGGAACAAGGACAGCGTGCAGTGAGCGGCCCTGCCCTCAATCTTTTGCGGGTGATTGAGAAAAACCCTGACGCAGTGATCAACGCCTTGAGCGCCTAGCGCCCAAGGAAACTTACTCCATTCTTACACCTAATCGGCTGATGCATTTTATCTTAAGCTTCCCGGTTCAATCACATTGTCTGCGATGAGCGCTGGGAACTGAAACTGACGCTCACGCCTAAACGCTAAAAACTTGATCAAAGGTTCCACTTTTTTGAAGGTCTTAAGCTTGAAAATTCGCGACTGAATGATGTCAAAAAAATCTCCATTAGGTGCCCGGTAAAACAAAGCGTAGCAGATGATTTGTTTGCCGTTGTCCTCAGTTTCATTGACAACATGGATAGCAAGATCACCACCGAAATTGTTCAATTCGAATTCCACATGGCTGATCTGAATTACGCCTTTGCCGTAAAATGCTCTTGTTCTTGATACTGTCATTTCCATCTCCAACTGTGGAATTGGTCTCCAATAAAAACTAAACCTATACCAAAGGTTAGACATTTTATATTAATTGCGAATTGGCAATATTTATGATATTTTATGGCCCATAATTATAGCGATGTTGGAAATCATGAAACCAAAAGCTTTAGACAAAATCGTCAAGTCTGACGTTTATTCATTTGTCAAACAGACCCTGGATATGTGGTCTTTCATTAAATTTAGCTATTCAAAGTTCCACATTGACGATCGAATATGGCTTGCCAATAATAATCTAAGGTACGGCAAATATCCTCGCTTTGGTGGTTTTCACCATGAGAGCGAAGCAGAATTTGTGGTTGCTGCACATTGGATCGTTCATGTTGAAAAATCGGTTTGCTATTTTGACGATACCATTGCCAATGAGGGTGAACCACAGGTTGAACGCTATATGCGGATGCTTGAGCTTTATGAGCCAATGAAAGAATTGATCGAAGTCCGCACTCTTGGGCCGAACGAGATTCTTGCGCTTCTAAATTGTGGTGCCCCCTATCATAAAATCAGCTTCCTCAATGATCAAAACTCAAATGAAACTGACCCTCAGCGGACCATTCAGAGGCAACAAAAGGCAGTTGGTAACTAAGCTATACGCCGCTAATCAGCAATGGACCTGCCTATACCGCGGAATATGCTTTTCAAAAACAATATATAGAGAACAAAAAAAGGGCCGGCCATCGGCCCAAACATTGTGCCGTAGAATCCACCGATAAAAGCCAGAAGCAGCCTGTTCACAGATTTGACCTTTTCCCTTTTGGTCACTCTACGCAATTTAATGCTAATATTGTGTAACCTGACTTCGCTTGCAAGCGGTAGCGCTATCGCGCTGCTGACATGACCAATCATTTGACCGGCTGACCTGCGGCGCCCGCAAACAATTGGCCCATTGATCCTGATTGCTTCTTGGCGGTCTTTTGCTGCTTTTTACGCCAGAAGATCTGTCAAATTGCGCGCGGCAGCTCGTGGATCTTCACCGTGCGCAACACTTTGATCAAAAACAAACGCAATCTGACGGGCAATCGTCTCAATCGGAACCTCTTTGCCACTCGCTTCAAGTGCTTCAAAAAGCGCACTTGCAGAAGCGCGAACAATTTCCTTCAGGTCAAGTGACGGGGTGTTTTCTTCAACACCATAAACAAGCCAGTTCAGATTTACCTTATAAGTCGTGCAAAACTTCATCGCTGTTTCCAGCGGAATAACCCGAATATCGTTCTCATAGTTGGCATAAGCGGGAATGGAAATCCCGAGCTCTTTTGCTATATCAGCCTGTGTTCGATCTGAGCGTTTTCTAGCCTTCTTAAGTCGTTGACCAATATTCAGGCCCGTTTTTGGTTCTCTTCTCGCCATCACAATAATCTTCTAGTTTTTTTAAAGTCTTGAATCCCTTGATTATTTGCTCATTTACCTTGCTATTTAATTAAAGTGTGAAGTTGGCTGCCCCCTACCCTCCGGTCGGGGCGGGCTCTATGCCTGCGGCACGGAACCGAGTTGCGCAAAAGCGCAGCCCTATTTCCGCCCATAGGGGTGACGATCCCTGGCAGGGGCTTGACCCGCGCCGAGCCTTGGTCAAACTGGCATGAGTTTTTTTGATGGGTTTGGGGCCGTATGTCAGACGATATTGATTTGAGTGAATTTGATGATTGGTTGGTAGAGAATTTCGGTGAGATTGCTTCTGGTGAAGGCAATACCCTGTCTAGCCCCAATTTTCAGTGCCAGTAATTTTGGCTTTCTCTATTAAGGTTTCTGGGATGGGCGGTCGCATATTTAGGGCGTGGTGCGGCCGAACATGATTGTATTGTTTGAGCCATATGTTGATGGCGGTTTGGGCTTGTCTTGTTGAGCAAAACCATTCGGCGTTGAGCACTTCGTTCCGCAGTGTTCCATTGAAACGTTCATTATAGCCGTTTTCCCAAGGTGAGCCTGGGTAGATTTGGATGGGTTGAATGCCCACTTTTTTGAGCCATGTTTGAAGCTGTTTTGCGATGAACTCTGAACCATTATCAGAACGAATAATCTTTGGCTTTCCGCGTTTTAGGATCAGATCGAACAAAACGTCTAACACATCATTGGCATTCATTTTTGGCCGCACGGCAACACACAAGGCTTCTCGCGTATATTCATCGATCACGGTCAACATCTTATAGCTCCTGCCATTGCTGAGCTTGTCATGAACAAAGTCAATCGACCAGATATGGTTCTGGTGATGTGGGCGTAACCTGATGACGGAACTGTCCTTGTGATAAAGCCTTTTACGTTTCTTATGGCGCTGAGGTAGCTGCAGTCCTTCTTCGCGCCATAATCGCTCTACTTTCTTGTGGTTGACTTTCCAGCCTTCCATACGAAGGAGCTGCGCAATCTTTCTATAGCCATATCGGCCATAGCGCTTGGCCAATTTAATCATGGCCAAGCGCAAAGCTTCATCATCTTGCTGAGTAGGTTTGTAGTTCAGCGTGGAACGAGCGACACCCAGCACTTTGCACGTTCGTCGCTCAGATGTGTTGAGTTTCTGTCGTGTATGGATGACGGCCTGACGTTGTTGATCTTTCGTCAGACCTTGGGCTTCAAAAAATCAAGGCTTTCCTTCAAAATCAGCTTATCCAGTTCCAATTCAGCCACAATCTTCTTGAGCCGATCATTTTCTTTTTGCAGCGACTTCATCTCTCTGAGCTGCGACCGACCCATGCCGCCAAACTTCTTGCGCCAGACATAATAGGTCTTGTCTGAAACACCTGCCTTTCGACACGCACCAACAACATCCATACCACTATGGATATGTACTTCGATCTCACGCAAAAGCCGTAAAATATCCTCGTCCGAATGACGTTTCCGAGCCATAAATCCGATCTCCATTCTCTATCAAATTATGGCACAGTTTTAGGGGGCTAAGACAAACATAAGTATAGTCCTTTACGCAAAGGCTACTACGTCGGCAAAGCTGCTTAACAGGCCATGCAACAAATGGGTGCAGATAGAAATTGGGGTAGGGCTCCCGCAGTCTCAACTAAAGACATATGTGGAGCTTTACACTGCTTTGCAAACCTGATTGCGTCCATCATTCTTCGCACGGTATAGCGCATCATCGGCACGGCTCAAAAGCTGATCAAAGCTATTATCGCCTCGTTGATATTCCGCCACACCGAAGCTTGCTGTTACCTTGACCAACCGCCCGTCCTTTTGTGGTATCCGCAACCGCAATATGGATTGTCTAAACTCTTCTGCCACTGCCGCGCCTTCATCCACTGAGAGTCCAGGCAACAAAAACAAGAACTCTTCACCGCCAATACGCGCAAACATAGCTGAATTGCAGTTTTTTATTGTTGGTACAAAATCGTGAGCTATTTTGGTGATATCTTTAAGGACCATATCGCCAAGTGCGTGACCGTAAGTGTCATTTATCGACTTAAAGTGATCTACGTCTAACATTGCGATGGTCACAGGTGGCATGCTTTTTTGATGTAAATAGCTTTCTGCTTCGTAGAAAACATGGCGTCGATTGTAGGCACCGGTCAATTCATCGGTAATTGAAAGCTTGCGCAAAGATTGCTCCGCCCGCTTTTGGGCTGTTATATCTTGAAATAAGATTTGGATCACTGGTGTTCCGTCCCAAGGCAACCGGCTAGTGGTAATCTTGACCAGTCTGTTTGCTTGGTCCTTTATTGAGATCACACTTTCGCTTTCGACAGCTTTCTGACCGGCTAAAAAGGCAGATTGCAACAAGCTATCTACGGCTGAAAACTCATCCTCGCGAACAAAGTCAAGAAAATGACGGCCAACTAACCCTGACTTTTGAGCATGCAATAAATGACATGCCTGATCATTGGCGTAAAGTATCCCTTGCTGGGTGTGAAAGAGAAGTCCGATAGGCATGGCGTCAAGCATTGCACCCAATCTCTGTTCGGTATCAAACAGTGATTCTTGCGTTTTGACGATGGTGTTAATTTCGTCAATATCATCCGCAAATAGGTCGAACTCGTCCACGTTGTCTCGCATGATTTGTGGTTGATCCGGAGAAGAGCGTAACGCAAAACATTTAAGAAATACCAATGTCTTTTAGCAGATATGTAAATGGCATTCATACAGACGTGGTTAATTAGTGTCCCCCAAGCACAGTATGAGACTTCATTTGGCCACCGTTAACAAATCAGCGTGCCAGCGCTTCAGCACCGACCGCACCCGATTTAGGGGGGCTGGCATCTGGCGCAAGGTTTTCGCATTCAGGCGACTCTAACGGCCAAGCTGCGTAGCCTACTGCTATATTGCAAAATTCAGCATATTCTCGTCATCCGCCCAAATAATAGTGCTCTCTTTTACGGTGGATAAATCAATGGAGTGTATCTTTAGGAAATTTCGGAGCAGTATATTGAAAATATGAAAATAGGGATTTCAGGTAAGATTTATAGGTATTTTACGCTCAAAGATGATTCGGACCAATTGGTGATTGAACGTCTCCACGCGTCTCAACGCCAAATTCCGTTAATGTATGGAATCTTAATTCTTAATATGCTGGCCCTGTGTCATCGCGTCATTGGGCAAGCGCCTTTATTAATCTCCTTAGTATTACCTGGCGTTCTCATGGCCATCGGCGCTTTTCGGGCGATTGCCTGGATAAGATTTAAAACGAACAAAATCTCTGCAATCGAAGCGCGAAGAGCCATTAAGCGCACTGTATTGATTACGGGTATATTAGCCATTTTCCTTGTTGTATGGGCCTTTTCGCTATTTGGCTATGTAGACATTCACTCACAATATCATATTATATTTTTTATTAATTTTACGATCATCGCGTGCATTGTCTGCCTTGTCTCGATCCCTCAAGCCTCAATTATTCTTCTTTGCTTCGCGGCTTTGCCGACAATGTTTTTTTTATTTTTGTTGGAAAATCATGTTTTCAATGCGATCGCCTTAAACATGACATTGGTCGTCGGAACTCTTATTTTTGTTGTACATAATCGCGATAGATATTTTCGCCGAGGTGTTGAAAGCAGAGGGCGACTTAAGAGCGCTAATGTGACGATGAACAAGCTTGCGAATAGAGATGCGCTAACCAATGTCCCCAATAGACGTAATTTTTTCAACCAGTTATCATCACTTGTGAAAGGACCGCCAAGCCAACCACCAGCCCGCGCTTTTTTCCTAATATTGTTCGACCTGGATGATTTCAAACCTTTGAATGACATTTATGGTCATGGGTTCGGCGACAAGGTGCTTAAAGTCGTTGCAAAACGTCTTGGTGAGGCCGTTCCAAAAAACAGCAAATTTGCCAGATTGGGTGGTGATGAATTTGGCATCATATTTTTCGACAGAAACCCCCGAGCAGCACAAATTTTTGCACGACAAGTGGTCGATGAGATAAAAAAACCAATTTTAATAGATCACATTTTGACCAAGGTTGATGCCACAGTCGGGGTTTCTTCCTTTCCAAAAGACAGCACAACGGGGGATGAACTGTTTGAGCAGGCGGATTTTGCTTTATGCTACGCAAAACAGTTTTCACGCGGAAAAATCGTGATGTTCGAACAAAACCATGCCGAGCATATCCTTTCTGCGGCACGGCTTACCAAATTCTTGACTGACGCGGATCTCGCCAATGAACTTTCGGTACGCTTTCAGCCAATTTGGAATTGTGCAGAAATGAAGCTAATTGGCTTTGAGACCTTAGCGCGCTGGGAAAGTCCTATATTGGGAAGTGTGCCGCCAAATGAATTTATCCCGGCTGCGGAGTCTTCCGGTTTTATAACAACCATAACAAGCATTATATTTGAAAAAGCGCTCATGGCGGCGACGAACTGGCCCAAAGACTTAAAAATTGGCCTGAATATCTCGGCAGTCGATATTTCAAATGATGACACCGTCAAAGTTGTCGAAAAGCTTTGTGAAAAATACGGAATTGAAAAAAGAAGGGTCACTATTGAGATTACTGAAACTGCTGCTATGCAAGATTTTGAACGGTCAAATCATTGCTTAAGCGAATTCAAAAAAGCTGGCATGTCGATCGCAATGGATGATTTTGGCACCGGGAATTCTAGTTTGAGCTATATTCAGAATTTGCCCTTGGATCACGTAAAATTGGATAGGAGTTTTGTTCAATCAGCTGAAGGCGAGACCAAGGGACGGCAGATTGCTTCAACAGTAATCGAGTTATGCAAGGCGCTCGAACTTGGCTGCATTGCAGAAGGGATTGAGAGCGAAGCTCAGCTCAAGGCGATCCAACTTCTTGGATGTAAAGCGTTTCAAGGTTACTATTTTTCCGTGCCTATGCAGCCCGATCAAACCTTGTCGTATATCGAGAAACATTTGAAAATGCGATAGCAAAGGCAACTGGTAGCTATCACGGTAACAAAGTGCCGACTCCTATTGGCCAAGGCCCATTTTGTCTGGTTTTGCCGCTTTAACTAAGGGGCTCTCTTCCTAAGTTTAATAATCAGTTTTACCTACCGCAAAATGAATGACAAGATCGCGCGAGTACGAACGGGTTGAAATGTTATTTTAATTTGTTTTTAAGCGACTTTAGATACTATTCTGGTGAGTATGTTCGGGGTAGTGTAGCATGAGTGATGAGACCACGATTCAATCCGAAATTGAAAAGTTACTCGACGAAGCCTTTGAGTGTGAACAAATTGGCGACTTCAAAAAAGCGCTAGAGCTCGGAGAGCAGGCTTTTGCGATGGCGGCTGATGGTGCTCATGAAGACGCGTTTTGCGATGCTGGTATGCAATGCTCGATGGCTCTTGGCTGGATGGGGCGTGCTGAAGAAGCTATTGAATACGTACAGAGAATTTTGCAGCGTGTGGTGCAGCGTGGTGATCAGGTGCGCGAGGCGCGCGCGCGAACCGTCTACGCAAATGTATTGATCGAGATGGGCCTAGATTCGGAGAGTTATCAGGAAGCCTCTCGCGCTATTTCGATGGCGTCTAGTCCTGATCAGGCGCACGTTCTGCTAAAAGCAATGGACTTGCAAGCAATTGCTATGATCTACGCTGATAATTTTGATGCGGCTTCTAATATGTTAGACGAAGCTCTGATGATTGCGGACCGATACGGACTGAACCGCATATACGCAACTTTGATGTTGCATCTTGGCTTGTTGAACACGCGCATTGGTGAGGCAGAGCTTGCGCGCGGGAATAAGGAGACGCACAAGCTTTTTCTGGAAAAGGGAGCGACGCAGACCGAACATGCAATTGAATTAGCGAAAGTCTGCGGCAACAAGCGTGTTGAAATGGTTGGCGCCGCCAACCTAGCTGAGTTTCTGGCGGAGTTTGGTCGGTTCGAGGAAGCGGACAAGTGGATTGAGCACTGGTACAGTCTGGAAGAGATAGCAACGCCGAGCAACTGGGTACACTTGCACTACACAGTTAGTGATTTTGAGCTGAAGCGTGGCAATCTGGACGCAGCACTTGAAGCAGGGAAGCGCGCCATTGAGGTGGCCAAGGATATTTCTTCCGCTGATAACTACGCGAGCGCAGTTCAGCGCTTGGCCAATGCATATGAAGCGGCAGGTGATCATAAATCTGCGCTTGAGATGCAGAAAAGGTTTCATAACGAATTTCGTAAACGCTCGGCGGAAAAAGGTCATTGGCAGGGTAAATTTGACGAACTAAACCGTGAAATTGAGCAGGTGAAGAGTCTTTTGCAAAACGCTTCAAATGATATGGAGCGACTAAAAGAAGAAGCGATGACAGATCCGCTAACTGAATTGGCCAACCGCCGCGCATTTGACCAACAAATGGAAACATTGTCGGACAATCAAAATGCCAAGTATGCGATCGCAGTGCTTGATTTGGATCATTTTAAAGCTGTAAATGACGCATTTTCTCATGTTGTGGGTGACGAAGTGCTGCGCAGCGTTGCTGGATGCTTGATAGATGCTTGTCGTGCCACAGATCTAGTTTGCCGAATTGGTGGCGAAGAATTTGCGATAATTTTAAATGGATCCGCACCTAGTCAAATCTACAAAGTGTGTGAACGATTGCGTGCGTCAATTGAAAGCTTTGATTGGTCATCCCTGGCACAAGGCCTTGAGATGACGGCAAGTATAGGTGTAGCACAGGCCAAAAACGGGATGTCACCAGGTGAAGTGTTTGCCAAAGCAGATAACCGTCTGTTCTACGCAAAAGCAAAAGGCCGCAACCGGGTAGTGACAAGCATCGCTGCAATGGAGCGTAAGCAACGATTTTTTAAGATAATTTAGATTTTCCTACCAAACTTAGCTGTCTTAGCCCCCTAGAACTGTGCCATTCTCTATCAAATCATGGCACAGTTCTAGGGGGCTAAGACAACCCTGAGTGATCATCAAAAGGAGATTGCCGCGGGAAACGTACAATTGATCTTGGACCACGAAAACTGGTCAAAAAGAACACAAAGATTTCAGCACGTCATAAACTCAATCTCTGAAAAAGAGGAACGACTAAACTTTCTATCTAGATATGCTATTAGATTTGATTATCAGACATTTAAAACTTCTGATTTTCATGGGCTCACATTTCCGGTAAAAACCTCATTCCGCAGTGCAAGTTTTGCAGGTAAGGAAGTAAATTTCTGTCATGTAAAATTTCTAGAAAGTGTTCACTTTAATCAGTTGACATTTCATAACAATGTTATGTTTCTCAATACTCAATTTCAGGGTGAGATAGTAACATTTGATAGCTCAATATTTCGGGAAACAGCGCACTTTGGATTGTCACAATTTAAAGCTCACGCAAGTTTTTCTCGCGCTAAATTTCTTAAAGGGGCTTCATTCGTCAACATAGATGGCTCCCAATTAAAAATGAAATTTTACAAGGCAGAGTTTGAGGACGATTTCATTCTTACATCTGTCGAACGGAACTCGAATAGTGTCCATATTTTTGAATGTTTAGACTTTTCTGAAGCTCGATTTGAGAGTTTGTTCAAGCTAAGAGCTAAATTGTGCGATGTTGTTAAATTCTATGGTGCAAACTTCAAACTTAACTCTGAGTTTATTGTTGACCAGTTGATTACCGTACCAGACTTCAGAGAGACCAAATTTGACAGGCCTCCTAACCTTTCTCGTTTGTTTATCAAAGAAACACCAAGGATCGACAGGTTCTTACCTAATCATGATCAGGAAATTGTCGATAAATGGCGCGTACTCAAGAGGCTGGCAGTTGACGCCGGCGATCACGAAAAGGCCGGCCAGTTCTTTGCAAATGAAATGGCGGCAAAACGCGGCACAGAAATTACCGGTTTCTGGCCCCTTTTCTTCAGCGGCATCTATTATGCCTTCAGCAATTTCGGCCAGAGCTATTTTCGCCCTTCAGCCTGGTTGGCACTCTTCGGCACATTCTTTGCCACGCTCTATTATGTTCTTTTGCCAAATGCGTTGGCTGGATGGGACCGTATTTTATTTTCCGCAGAATATTCAGTTCGAAACTTAATCCCCTTCCTGGGCAGTCTATTCCGGTTTTCCGCGCGCCCCGTCACCCAAGGTTTTGCCACCGGATTTGAAAAAAATCTCAGCCTCATAAATGAAGCCCACGGCGGAATTGATCTGTTCATTTACCTGGGCGTTGTCGAACAGCTCATAGGCGGCATCCTGTTCTTCCTGCTGCTGCTCGGGCTGCGGAATGTGTTTCGGATGAAGTAAGCGCCTTTTTTTTGGATGCGGTTGATCTGATGTATTAGATTGTTTTTGAAATGTTTGATATATTGTATTGAAATGAATATATAAAAATAACAGATATATCAAAAAGGTAATTTAATGCTGAAGGATAACCCTACTAATCGACCGCGCGACTTTTACGTGTTGGCACTTTTGCCGATTGTGATTTCTCTGCCAGCCATATTTTATGCCTTCATTTGGGCAAATGAGTTATGGAGAAAATATATCATCTCTCCCAACCCATTTGATGTTTCGACCGTGACAGGGGTTGAGGTTTCAATGACGCTGGTGAAACTTGGATTTTCGATGGCCCCAATCGCTCTGTTGTATTTTGTTTTCTCGGTTCAGTTCCGGCTTTACGAGGGCTTCAAGAGCTTTCATTCTCAGCCATCAGTGGTGTCAGTCATCGACTTTTATAGAAGAGTGTTTAAACGGCTCACCAATGATGTTCGCTGGTTGGGTATCGCTTTGCTAGTGTTGGGCACGGGAAAATTTATCATCTTTCTTGCCAGGTATTTGGCGGAAGCAATCTCACTATAGCCTGCACAAAAGGGTTTCTGCGGATTATGCCAATCCGGCCACAAATCCGCTCGCTTCCGAATTATGATAGAGCAAAAGGCGCACCTGGCCATTGCAACCGCGTTGCAAGCAAATGTGCGCCTTCTCAACTTGGTCCATCCACGCAAAGGCAAGATCCTCACGCTGCTTTAACTCGGCTGCAAACTTGAAATAAAACACACCACAAACTCTGCATGTAAATTCGAGCCGTTGATTGTCGTCTAGGTCATTAAGCTGCACGTCATGTTTCCAATTCATCACAAAAAGTCCTCGGCTGAAGGAATGCGGGTAAACGAAATTTTTGCACCAACATGACCGCCCTTTGGTGGCTTCCACTCCCCCATTGAAACTATCGTCTTGCCATATTTCATATTGAGATGATCAGACGCGCCCGTGACCGCCTCCCACCTTTTGCGGTCTTTGTCGTCACTGACAAAAAGATCGAGTTGGCGCTTGCTGGCCAGTGTGATGTCTAAAAGTGTCACGTGGACGCGATAGACCTTCACCCGACCGAGCCGAGCAGTTGCCTCAGTCCATGCCAGATCAAGCGCATCCAAAATCGCCTTATCGTCGTTTACATAAGGCAACCGGATATGGCGCCCCGCTGATCCACCATCGATGGCGAGCCACAAGATTAAACTGCTTGCGTAATATTCAGCGCGCCGAAGGCGTCTCGCAGCTTTGCGCAAAAGCAATCGTGCGATGTTTTTGGCCGAAGGCAAATCGCGTTCTTCAGGCGGCAGGACGCGGCCATGTCCGAACATGCCGCGCTCGGTTTCTTGCGCCTGAAACTCATAGCCGTGCAGCGCATACCAAAGCCGTTCGCCGTTCACACTGCGCCAAATTTTGCGCATGTGTTTCGCCGGCATCTTCATCAGCTTTTCCATGTCATGAATGCCGGCCATGTGAAGCCTTCGCGCCATTCGGTCCCCAATACCTGGAATGTCGTCAAATGGCAGACCAAACAACACCTCTGGCACCATGTCTGGCGTCCAGATGGTTACGCCATTCGGCTTATCCATCTTGCACGCTATTTTTGCCAATTGTCGGTTCGCCGCAAAACCGATTGAGCAGGTGATATGCGGACCCACATATTTTGCAAGGCGATCTTTGATCACCCGCGCTAACTCATGTGGGTTTTCGCTTTGGCGTTTATCAAGCCAGCAGGTGAGCTCATCAATCGACTTGATGGCGCTAATTGGAATGACGGTGTTTATCTCGGCAAGCAGCGCGTTGTGCGCGCGCCGATATAAATCTGGTTCTTGCGGCACCAACAAAATGCTTGGGCAAATCTGTTTGGCATCGCGCACAGCCATGATGTTTTTGCAGCCGCGCGCCTTTGCTTCTTTGGAACATGCTATGACAACCGTTCTATCGGTGCCCGCGAACGGAACCACGCCAACGGGCTTACCGCGCAATTTTGGGTACACTTGTTGCATGACCGAGGCAAAAAAGCCGTCGAAATCCAGATAGAGCCATTCTATGTTTTCTGGTTTGCGCATGGTGTTCTCATAATCTTGGAGAATGAGAACAAAAACAGAACATTTATTGATTTGTCAATTCGGAATATGTTTTGTGGTGAATGACGCACAAAGATTTTGCGTGCTATAAAAAGGAAAGTGGGCGCACAACAAAAGGGCGGAAATCAAATGTGTAATTTATACTCAATGACCTCAAATATTCAGGCAATCCGCGACCTTGTAAGTGAAATCAAGTCCTGGGACGATGTGGGCAATATGCTACCGCAACCGGGCATTTTTCCTGATTATGCTGCACCGATTATTCGCCGTGAGGGTGAACACACTGTTCTCACAACCGCGCGATGGGGAATGCCTGGATCATCATTTGTGCTTTTTAAAAATGCACAAAAGCGTGCGCAATCGATTGAGAAAAAGGAAGATCGAGAGGTGGGCAAAGAGGAATTTGATGAGCTGCTAAAGAACGAACCCGACAAAGGCGTGACCAATGTGCGCAACACCAGCAGCAAGCATTGGAAACGCTGGCTTGGCCCTCAAAATAGATGTCTTGTCCCCTTCAACAGCTTTGCAGAATTTAACAAATCAAAAGGCGGGAATGTCTGGTTTGCTCAAAATGAGCAGCGACCCCTTGCCTTCTTTGCTGGAATTTGGGTTGGTGAATGGACTTCTGTTCGAAAGGTCAAGGAAGGCCAAGTCACAGCAGATTTTTATGCTTTCCTGACGACAGAGCCCAACAAGGAGGTTGGCGAGGTTCACCCAAAGGCGATGCCTGTTATTCTCACCAACGAGAATGAGCGTGAAACATGGCTTAACGCGCCCTGGGAAGAAGCGCAGGAGTTGCAGCGGCCGTTGGAGGATGGGTCGCTTGAAGTTGTGGCCGTTGGTGCGAGGCGAGATCCAGCCGCGAAAAGTTAATTTTTGTCAGAATCATAGCTGTTCCGAAACTACCAATTTTGACAAAAGAGCAGTTAACCAGTAGGCTATCTAATGTACTATTGCCTTTTGGCAAGAAAAGTTTTCCCGCTGAGAGGCAATGCCATTCAAGAGGAAAGGATTTTTAAAATGAAAAAAGTAAAAGTCAAAACTTCCAAAAAAGCAGAAGCTCGCCGGTGCGAACCCGGACCATAAAATTTGACTAGGCAGGCCCTTTGGCCTGCCTTCCTCGAAATTTAGGAGCCGCTTGTTATGGAAGTCGAGTATACTCCGCTTGAAGAAAAACTGACCGGAATTGAACCTCATTCAAAAAGTGGGCTGAAAGCCATACTTGATCTGGACTTTACCGATCAAAAAAACAAGTTTGTGTCCGATCCTGATTTTATAGGTTGGACTGAGGAAAACATAGATTTTGCCGAGTTTTTTTATAAGAATTTTTTGTTTCTGAATCTCAAGTACGGTGGCTCAGGCCATTTACCACCTTCAACAGATATTGATGATTTTTGGCACGGGCATATTTCGGACACCCGTCGATATGCGCCAGATTGTGAGCGTATCTTCGGATATTTTTTGCATCACAATCCATATTTTGGCATTGGGACTCAAAAGGATCAAAAGCTACTAACAGATAGTTTTGAGCGGACGCAAGAATTACACTGCAAAGAATTTGGCGCTGAGATTTTTGAAGTGCGATGAATGAGCTTTATACTTAAACCAATAAAACACCCAGTCTTTCTGCCTCATTACGCTAACGCTGGTCTTGGATTTTACGTAGCTGTGGTCATTTTGGTTGGTCCATTGCATATTTCAGCTTTGGAGATCCAATTTGCCGACATTGCGTTGATCACAACGGGCATTACTGCTTGTCTAATCGTCTCACTTTTCTTCACGCCATTTGTTGCAAATAGCTTACTAAGAGGTGGGATAAGATCACTGTTGAATGGGCTAGGTTTACGCGCGATTTTTTCAACCTTGCTTGTCCTGATTCTGAACTTGGTGCCCTTATTTCTACCTGATCATTTTGAAGTGATGGTACTGCTATATGCAATAGTGTTTCTATTGCTAAGCATTCTTCACAAAGTATTTTTTAACATCGCGTGGTTGAATGTTATGCAGGTGCTAACACCTTCGGATGATGCAGATGGGTACGTTAGCGGCGTCCGTAGAGTGAACGGCCTTGTGAGTATCGGAGCTAGCACGTTTGCTATCTTCCTGTCCGTTTCGGTTTCACCCCAATTGTTCGTCGCCGTTATTTCGGCGCTGATCGTTATATATGCATGGTGGAATTACCTAATTGTTTCATTTAGCCTGAAAAGGAATGGAGCAATTGCCCTAAGAATTTCGCGACAGTTGGCTAAGACAACCGTTGAAGGAAACTTCAGTTCTTGGTTGTCGGTTGCACGCGTGCCAAAGTTGCAAGAAGTTCTATGGTTCTCTGTGCTGCCTACCCTTTTGATGCCGCCGCTGTTATTTTATTACTTTCTTGAAAAAACAACCCCAGGTTGGTCAACGTTGCTCGCGGTTGCCTTAATAAGCCAATCAATTGTGAGCTATTTCTTGCCCGTCATGATGAGAAAAATTAAAGAGCTGGATCGATTTAAAGTGCGGCTCGCTTTGGTGCTGTTCACATCTATTAATCTTGCGGCGATCATTTTGACCAGAAGTGTCTTTCAAAATAACGACAACTTTTGGCCCCTTATTTCACTGAGCTTTTGTATCTTTTTGATGGCGTTTGGCGTTGCGCATATGCTTAGCATATTTGCCCATAATGATGTCGTATTGGCGTCCAAAAAAGCCAACGTGAACAATACCGCCCTATTCACGATCTACGATTTTTGTCTTGATGCTGTACCCGCGTTTTGGCTGTTCATTGCGAGCTTGTTGGTGCCCCTAAACGCCTACTTGTTAGAGCTTACCATCTATGAGTTGTTTTGCGCTCTTTCTATCGGAATTGCCTTATTAGGTATGTTGTATTTTGGTACACGCCAAAAGCAATTGATTGGAGGTATGAACCATGAGCAAAAATAATAGACGCCCATTTTTCTACATTTTGCCGCGAACCTCTTCGACTAGTCTGACAAAGTATCTGGATGAAGCTTTTGGTGAAAATAATGTTTTTGTCCATAAGGTGTTGCAAGATGTCTATGAAGGACGGCCGGTTACTTCTGAGACCAAATCACCTGCAATTGAAGATTTGAAGAAACACCTTCAAAAGAAGGGCGACTTTAAAGCATTTGTCGTTATGGCACCTTTTGGCGTTCATAAATATGTGCCACACAATAATCTGGATTTGATTACGATTTTGCGTGACCCAATTGAAAGATGTATGTCGCTAATCCGGCTTATGAAGCGAAACGCCTCTGTAAATTCACTAAACAAGTTCGTCGATGACCTTGGATCAAATTGGAAAGAAAAAATAAATCATCGCGATCTAATTTGCCTCCGAAATGAGCAATCAAGGATGATAGGTAATCTTGATGAATGGGAGGTCAGAGACCAACACTTACCGCACATCGAGAAGAACCTGAGCAAATTCACCCATGTTTTTAGATTTGGTGACATTAAAAATATCATTGCCGCAGTACAGGAATATGGTGGATTAAACGCGGCAGAGTTTTCTCACCTTAATGGTGCAGACATCACCCTCCATGAGCAAGAGCGATTAAAGCAGGTGCTTTTAAAGAACAACAAAATCGATATTGAACTTTATTCTCGTTTGCTTGCTATACCCCAGGCTCAATCACCAAGCGATTGCCGTGAAGATGATCAAGCCAATCGCGGTTGAAGGTCCCATCGAGATAATTAGTATTATTAGGACTGCCCACCTGCTGGTTAGGCCCTCCAAACGCGTCGAACTATATTGGAAATAGCGGGCGCACCGTTTTTGCAGCTAGTGACGTTGCCTGCCCTGTTATAAGAGTATGATGCATTACAAGCTTAGCGCCCTGACCAACCTCGCAGGTCTGATAAGCGCGCCATGAAACATCAAGCAGCTTAGCAACTTCTTTCTGGGACTTGTTATTATCTTTTCCAACAGCTGCAATTCTTGCGCCGACTGTCTTGTTGTCCATAACTTATCCAATATCCGTATGCTTAAAGTCATTGCCAATATACAAAAGCTTTTGCCTATTGCCCTTCGCACAGGCGTAGGCGTAACAATCGCCAAAATTAAGGTCAGCCTTATGGCCAACCATTTTTCCATATTTGGCGGCAGTTTCTAAGGCGAGTTTGCCAATATCATTTGAAATAGGAATTTCGATTGCGCCTAGATTATGGATGAAGTCATCAACAATTTTTGCCGCCTTCAAAAAGAGCTCTTTTGAAGGCTTCTTACCTTCTGGCGCATGGTAACGGGCGATAGCGGCAGCGGCTTCAAACCTGACCAATGGCGACACATAAAATTTTCCATTGTAATTGTCGATACGTTCAAGAAGCGTCGCCATTTCATCTTCTTCAAGAACGATGGCGACAAGAGCAGATGCATCTATAAACACTATTGGTCATCCCACATTTCGTCGGAAAATTTCTTCATGTCAAAATTGGGGTCTTTTTTCCCCGGCAGGTTTCTTGCTGCTTCAATGACAGGCATAAGGCGTTCACTTGGGCTCTTTTGAGCCTTCGCACGCCGGAGCAAAGCTGCAAGTGCTGTTTTCACAGCTTCGGTTTTGGTGGCGCCGGTGAGCTTTTGAATTTCAACCAGCATTTTATCTATGTTTTCATCGCGAACATACAGGGGCATTTTAACCTCTAGATATATATAGTGCGTCGTCATTGTATATACTTTTGATGAGGTTTTCTAGCAGAGTTTTTCACAAAATTTTCCAAAAAAGTATATACTGAATATTAAAAACGTATATACTTAATGTCATCGAAAATAACGCCATGTGTCATATTTAAGGAGCGAGATTGTCATGTTCGGGCAATATTTTGCGACATTTTCAGAGGTGATGAATCGCCTAACCACAGAGATGACTTACTTGGTTCCCGCAATGCTTCTCATCATCACGATAGGCGCAGGATTTGTGGGGGTGATTTTTCTTGTAAAGGACCTACGTTCTATATTTTTAGCAACAATCATTGCCTGCACTATGTTATTGGGAGCCGAATATGATCTCATCAAAAAAGAGATTGAAGATGAGCATATCTTTCAAAAGAAAGCGGAACTAACAAAATCAATCAATGCCGAGTTACTTAAATTCACAAAGTCGGCCAGTTTTGTTGGATCCCACAACAAAGCCTGCAATACAAATATAGCCCAAATAGAAGATGCCGTCCGCGATCAGTTCTTTTGTGTGGCCGAAACGACTTGGCAACATGATGTGCGGTCGGCGATTGTTTCCAGAGAAACGTTGCAAGGTGAGGATGTCTTTTTCCGCGGACATCTATATGATTGTGCAAATCTGGCCACAATTCTCTCTGACCAAACGGGACAATTTTTTTACTGCGTTGTGAAAGCGAGCGATTTGCAAGGTGTCTGATCTATCCACCTGCGAGCCTTGAGGTTCCCCGTTCCCGATCGGAAAAGTGCCGATTGGGGACATGACAGACGCAGCGAAATATTTCCAAGCGTACTTGGCAAGATTTTTGCGCCGCTGCGCGCCCTGCTGTTTCCGATATCGTTACCTCCTTGAAAACTTTGTTCTCTTCATCGCACATTTTTAACCAGCCCCAAAAACGTTAGGCTATGATCGATACATTGAGGAAAGAGAGATTTTTTTATCCTCGGTTTTATCAAAATTGTGAATGCCCGATTCTGAACAAAATTGCGTAGGAATTCGACGGTTGAATCCGAAATCAATTTTATTTTTTTAGAAATTCCATGAAGTTAGATTGTCCGACAATCATGTCACATTTTTACCAAAATTCGACACAAACAATAGTCCATGTGCAAGATATTACTTGTGCATTACACATTCTATATTTTGCACATTTATCATAAAACTTTAACATTTAAGGAGAATTGTCATGAAAAAAGTAACACGCACATTCCCAAATAAAGAAAAACTTGCTTCCTTCGTTCTTGATGTGAACGGCGTTTGCTAGTTTCTTTGTTTGCGGGGATCACAACTGTGGTCCCCGTTTCTATTTAGGGAGTATACTTCGTGGTAGAATTAAAAGTTTCTAACGATGTTGTTATATACTTTAGTGATAACACGCCTTATATTGTTGATACCCGAATTAACGAGGAATATGAAATAGATAATCCAAAATTATTAAGTGATCTATTTGCATATATTTCAGGTCATCAAATTGAGCAATCTGAACGACAGGTGCTGGTTGACGGTGGCGTATTGGTGCCAAACGAGAGACCCGAGTTACTCAAAAATTTTGGCAATGATTTTTTAGACATCTTTCATCGGGGCTGCACTGATGTGCTAAACCACATACAAGTTCTTTCAGCGGTAGAATACGCAGACCTTTATCTTGAATCCTGCGTCCGTGAACCCGGAGATGTACCACCACCAAGGGCGAAATCCATATCTCTGAAAGATACCCGCACGGTAAATTTGCCAGAATTTAGGCACAGTGTGCTTGAAGCTGTTTCGCTTTTTGATGTTCTCGATAGAAGAAAAACAGTTCGCGAGTTTTTTCCTCATCAAGCAACGCTAGAGCAGCTTTCAGATCTTCTTTTTTGCTCATTTGGTTATTTTCACAAACATAAGAATGGTGAAGCCGAGCAATATGAGCCTTTCAAACGCAGAACGTCGCCGTCAGGCGGTTGTCTACAATCGGTAGAAGCCTATGTATGTGTTTTCAATGTCGAAGGATTGGATAACGGCATTTACTGGTACGATGCTGAAAACCATGCATTGAAGTTTGTAGAAAATGAGATTTCATACGATGAATTGTCCGCAATGCTTGTTTCCCAATTTTTCGGCAATGACTGTTCTTTTGGGGTTTTTCTTGCGGCTAACTTAGAAAGATTTACGTGGAAGTACAAAACCACACGTGCTTACCGCGTCGTCAGTATGGAAATTGGCCATTTCTCTCAAACCGCCCAATTGGTAGGAACTGCCATGGGTTTGAATACTTGGATCACCGGTGCCTTTAATGATGCCAAAATTGAACAAACTCTTCACCTTCATGATGAACGAAGCATACCGTTGTTTTTCCTAGCATTTGGCAAAGGGAAATATGACAGAATGCATTCATTGATGAAGAAAAGATTGGAGAGACTGAAGGCTAATGGACAAGGCTAGTTTTTTTAAGGCGACCATTTATTTCTCTGTGACGATGCTGGCAACTGGCATGGTAATGAATGTCAGTAAAATTGCAATTGTGGATGGCTTGGGTGACCCTGGATTTCTCGGCCTGATGTCATCAATATCTATAGCCGTTGTTTTAGTTTCGGATGTCCTCCTTTCTTATCTTGCCGATACGAGAAGCCGACGCTACGCAGCAGCCTTTGCGGCAATTTGCTGGTCAGCATATGCAATTGCATTCGTCGAGATTACACCATTGATAATGGTTTTTGCTGCTGTGGTTCACGGCTTGGGCACTTCATTACAGAATGGGTTGCCAGGGGCAATCGCTATGGAAGCGATACCTAACAAGGAAATGCGTTTAAAGTGGTTGGCTCGAATGGATATCAGTATGTTGCTGGCTGTTCTGGCCGGCAACGGGTTGGGAATTTTACTTTTTTCCTACCATGCATCAACTCTGTTTGTGATGACAGCAGGGCTCATGGTTTTGGTAGCTGTATCGGCGCCATTCATGATCTCAAAAAACAAAATTCAATCTGATTCGAAAGCTGAAGTTGGGCGTTTCAAAGGCATTCGAGATACATTGGCAATAGTGTTCTCTAACCGAGAGAGCTGGATTGCTTTCGGGTTTTCTATTGTTTCGAAGGTCGCATTTATGGCAATCCAAACTTATTGGATTGTTTATTACGCTGTTGATTGGAATTTCTCAGACAAATCTACCCTCTATCCACTCTTGTTAGTTTCCTCTCTTGTTATCGCATCACAGGTGGTTGGAAACGGAATTATATCATTGTTTTCAATAGAAAAGATTGCGAAGTATGTTGTCCCTTTCAGTACGCTGGTCCTTTTATTGGCATTGATGTTTCCGTCAATCTCCCTCGTTTTTGCAGGTCTTATCTTTGTTTCGTTTTTGATTGGTAAGCTTTGCATGCATCTATCTTTTGTATTTTTTCAGAACAAGATTGAAAGCGAATACAGGGGGACATTTAGCTCCATCGTCTCAACAGTTGCCTCTTTGTTTGGCATTGCTGTTGTACTCGGAATCGTACCTGCTTTGGAAGATTTCTATTTGGTTACCTTAGCTGCCCTAATAGGCGCTACCCTGGTTGCTTATGCAGTCTTAAGCGCCCTAGTAGTCGGTCAGGCAAAAGAGCAAAATGAAGAAATTAAATCTGAGTAAATCAACCAAGTAGTGCACTGGGATTGGATGGGCGACATGTTGGGTTAGGCTAAAAGTTTCCGGCATTTTGTACTTAGAAATCCGTCACTGCTGGTCCAGTTGAACAGCATAGCTTTTTTAGTCATAGTGAGTTATGTTAGTCGTTACTGACCACTGAATTTTTCGGGACGGCGGCAAGAGTGGGCTCTTGTCGCCCTTTTTTTGATTGCTTATCTCAATTCCGATTGAGCTGGTGGAGATCCCCAGGGGGATTTTTTCACAATGCTACGGCCATCCCTACAGCGTTATTTGGGTGACGCACTCCGCCCTCCGCATTGCAATGGTTCCCATTGTCCTGGCGGATGAAAAAATTCCTTTCTTGACGAGATTCATCGACGCCCAAGGGCGCCATTCACCTCATCAATCAGGGTGAAGGCGCGGCCTCCCCCCTCGGACAATAAAAATAGTCAGAACCGGGTGGTGCGCTGCGCGCCCTGCCCGCACCACTTCTGACGATTTTTAATGGTCTCGCCCCCCTCCGCTGTTCGCCACGAGGCAGATTTGCATGAGAGCAGCGCATTCGCGCTGTCCATCCAAATCAAAGCCAGTCTGAAAAAAGGGGAAACCATATGGCCGCCGAAAATGAAATGCTTGAGCAAGTTACCGTAACTGCCCGGCTATTCTATCAAGCCAAGGCAATTGATTGCATGGCAGACCAACGCGCCGACATCGAGGCCGACTTACAACGGCTTCTTGATCCTGATAGCACCATCAATGCGGAATGCTGCAAAGTTGAAATCCTCAACACTCAAAGCGAATTTGAGGCCCATTCTCAAATTGGTCGAAAGAGCATCCAAGCCCTTCAACTGATCAAACACCTTCAGGACATCTACCCTGAGCAATCAGACATTACCCGCCAAATCGTCATGCTTTTGGCAGATATCCGCCATGTTTGCGATGAGCAGCAGCTTTCATTCTCAGAACAAGACCGCAAAGCCCATTCCACTTACATTGCGTAGAAATTCTAATGGCTGCGCGTCAAGAACAAAAACGAGAAAACTATAAGCCATCAGGTGCAATTGTTTTGACCCCGAAAGGCTGCAAAGCCGAAATTTATCTTTTTGATGACAAGAACGGTCGCCCTTGCGCAGTAGGCTTTAAAGGTCGCGCAAAAAAGCCAAGCTTTCGGCATTGGTTTGAACAGCCAGCGCGGCGCGAACGCTTTGTTGCGCGGTTCATCAAGGAAACAACCGAACAGCAAAAACGTAGCTCACAACGCACCGACCAACACACCCTCAAGGTGGATGATGTTTTGGTGGCGAGTTGGGGCTATGACCAAACCAATATCCAGTTTTTCCAAGTCGTAAAAGACGCAGGCAAGAACACCGTCCACCTACGCGAAATAAAATCCAAAAGCGCATTGCGCGAGGGTGAAAACCGCCTCGCGATGCAAGATAAAGTGGTGCCTGTCGTTGGCGCGTTCAAAACTGGCGTTCTTAAGAAACGGGTTGATATGTCCGGCGGCAATCCATCAGTCAAAGTTGGTTATGGTGCCATTGCTTGGCTTTGGGATGGCAAGCCACAAACCCAAACTTCTTACGCGTGCGGTTTGGGCATGAACCAGCTTGCAAAACAGTTTGTAGAGACAATCAACAACATCGATCAATCAAAGCACCGCGACGAGGTTTTTCGGGACTTCTGCAATATGGCTTATTGCGCCCTTGCAAAGCCATGTCAGCCAAACGTCAAGGAGCGCGACAGATTGGAAGCGCAATATATGGAGGTCGTCAAACGCTACCGCAACAAAGATGATATTCGCGAAAATATGCCTAAATTGCTTAGCCTTACCGTATTGGGGTTGAGCAACGGCAATTGTGATTTTTTGGGTGAAGTGGCCGGAGAATTGGGCGTGCTTGATGCCAAGCTAGGCCAATTCTTCACCCCCTATCATATTTCAAAAATGATGGCCAAAATCAATCTGGTCGGAGCCAAAGAGCATATAGAGCAAAAAGGATATTTGACGGTACATGAGCCAGCCGTTGGCGCGGGTGGAATGCTTTTGGCCGTTGCCGATGTGGTCGAAGATATGGGCGTTAAGCTGGAAACAAGCCTTTGGATTGACGCTGTTGAATTATCGGTTTCAACATTCCACATGGCTTATGTCCAGTTGGCCGCGCGGGGTATTGCTGGCGTGGTTCGGCGCGGCAATTCTCTTTCGCATGAAATGTTTGAATCGGTCTTTTTGCCAGCAACACCACACTTTTTAGCTGCGCACCCGACATTCCTTGATGACCAACAAGCAATTGCTGAAAAACATGCGCAGGCGAAAGAGTTTCAAAATCCATCAAAGCCAGTTCAAACTGAGCTGGTCTTTTAGGTGCCTATAATCAAAATTTAAGAATGACGGGTTATCAAATAATTGTTCGCGGGTAACCCCAAATTGCGGCGGACCACCCTAGACGAAGCGGCGGCAGGAAATGTGTTGAGTACCTGCTTGCCGTTCGTCAAAATCTTCACCAGCACCTATCCACCTGCGAGCCTTGAGGTTCCCCGTTCCCGATCAGAAAAGTGCCGATTGGGGACATGGCAGACGCAGCGAAATATTTCCAAGCGTACTTGGCAAGATTTTTGCGCCGCTGCCAACTTTAATAGCTTTGCAAACTCGCCTATTGGTGCTTCGTTTGGCTTCGAGAAATATCAAAATATCGCTTAATAGATATAACTGCGAACACCACTATCGCGACCGCTAGAAATTGAAACGGGTAAACAAAATTCGCAGCAACAAAAAACAGAGCCAACACAGCTAACGTTAAGGCATGGCGGGCCAGATAGACAGGCCAAGATGCGGACTTATAAAATACCTTCTCTCGATCATTCTGATCCACAGGCAAACCGCTTAAAGTATAAAAAAACGTGTTTTGATAGCCCATCAAAGTCAGGAACAATAATGAGCCAATTGCTCTAAACTCAGAAGATAACCAACCAGAAAACACAATGGTTAGTAAGGCGATGATAAATAGGATGACAAATAATCCATTTTTGAATGTGTCATCTTCGTGGGTCAGATGACCCCAAAACCGTTTTAAAAAATTCGTCATAAAATATCTTAAAAAATTGTACCTGAGTGCAGCTAGTCTATTCGCTTGAATCAGACATATCAAAACATTTCTAATTTTTGAGCTGGTGGAGATCCCCAGGGGGGGGTCACAATGCTCCGCCCTTCGCATCGCAGTTTTGACAACAGAGCTTAACAAGGTGGTTGGTGAGGTTCACCCGAAAGCGATGCCTGTTATTCTAAATAACGACTATGAGCGGGATACATGGCTTAACGCATCTTGGGAAGAAGCGCAGGAGTTGCAGCGACCCTTTAAGGACAGGGAGCTTGAAATTGTGGCAATTGGTGAACCGCGAGATGAACTAAATAAGCTCTGAATACTCCGCCAGTATTTTCGACGTTTCTACCATGCCACATTTTTCAATTCGTAATATGAGTTCTTCAGCGGTGAGTTCTGGGTTGGCGAAACGTTGACGCATTTTCTTGATTACATAGATCGCCTCAGCGCCACCTAAATCAAGGGTATCGGCAACAAAATCATCAAGGCTTATCGCTTCGATTTCATATTCTATGAGGGCGTCATTTGGAAAGTCTTTTAGGTTATCAGTGACAATCACAGAAGCTTTAGTTTTGATTGCGCAGGCCAGAACATGTCGATCGTCTTCATCTGGCAGCTTTAGCGCATCAATGAGGACTTCATGGCCTTCAACCAAGGCTTCCGGAAATGCAGCCATCATGTTTTGTCGTTGTCGATCTGCCGTCTCTTCGTCACCGTAACGCTTCACAAAATATCCATGAAACTCATCCAAAATTTGCTTAGACCATCTGGGTCTAAAAAAACCTGCCTCCGCAAAACTAAGCAAGATGTTTCGCGGAAGCGCTCCGGCTATTACGTTTGCGTCTAAAACAATCGTAAATCGGTCTGTTCTCATCTAAATGTAGCCCTTCTCTGCATCTAGTTTTGCCATCTCAGATAGCGAATCCTGTCGCATACGATCCCTTTCAGCCTTGTATGCGAATAAGTCCTTAGCTTTTATGCGTCGGTGTCGCCCCACATTAGAAAAGGGAATGTCACCGCTCTCCAACAGTTTAATTAAAAAGGGCCGTGATACATTAAGATGATCTGCTGCCTGTTGGGTCGTTAACTCAGCACCAACAGGAATAATTTTAAACCCTTTGCCACTTGAGACATATCTTAGGATTTCCAAAAATGTATACGCTAGAGAGGGCGTCAAAGTTACTTCTGCCATCTCTCCCTTCTGAAATGCCAAGTTCAGTTTTGTAGGTGCATTTGAATCAATGCCACTAACCAGAATTTTACGAAGCTGTTCTGCGCTTTCTACCTCGATTTCAGTTGGCATACGATCCGAAAAATCATCATGAGCATATGCAGGCATATTGTGTTCCTTTGATATATATAAATTTACAGAGTATGTACCTTATAGCACAATCGAAATAAACGAAACAAGCGAAATAAACGAAATTATCGATTTGGCATGACCTAAGTGCGTAGACGAGGATTTTTTCACAATGCTCCGGCCATCCCTCTAGCGTAATTTGGGTGACGCGTTCCGCCCTTCGCATTGCTATGGTTTCCATTGTCCTGGCGAATGAAAAAATCCCTTTGTTGACGAGATTCATCGACGCCCAAGGGCGCCATTCACCTCATCAATCAGGGTGAAGGCGCGGCCTCCCCCCTCGGACAATAAAAATAGTCAGAACCGGGTGGTGCGCTGCGCGCCCTGCCCGCACCACTTCTGACGATTTTTAATGGTCTCGCCCCCCTCCGCTGTTCGCCACGAGGCAGATTTGCATGAGAGCAGCGCATTCGCGCTGTCCATCCAAATCAAAGCCAGTCTGAAAAAAGGGGAAACTTTATGGCCGAGGCACAAAGTATCGACAACAGAATTTCCGAATTGATTGCCTATCAAAATGATCTGTTTCGCGCAGGACTGTTGGCAAGCTCAAAGCGGATGGACGCAGAGCGCAAAGGCATTCGTGGACATTATGTATTCACACCCGGATTTGAAGCGGTGCCAGCACTTTCAAAAATTCAAATCCTGAAAAAAATCGTAGAGTTTTCTGACTTCGAGGAAGAAAACGACCCTTACGGCCAACATGATTTTGGCGCGGTGAAACTACATGGCTACAACATATTCTGGAAAATCGATTATTACGATCTGATTTTCAAAGGCGGTTCTGAAAACCCACATGACCCGGAACAAACCCGCCGCGTCCTAACCGTGATGCTTGCATCTGAATATTAAGCCCTTCAACTGGAAGGGCTGACGCTGGCCCTTCCTTTTTCATTTCTAAGAGAGGAAGAACAATGAACGCACAACTCAAAACAACCAAAAAAGCCCAAAATCTCGCAATCGAAACTGTAGCGCTCGACAAGTTGGTTTTGTCACCTTTGAACCCGCGCCAAGAGGTCACCGAGGATGAAATCCAACTGTTGGCCGATAGCATTTTGGCTTGCGGTCTCATTCAAAACTTGAGCGGGATTAAAGCCAAGGGCGGCAATGTGGAGATTGTCGCAGGTGGTCGCCGCCTACGCGCTTTGCAGATCGCAGTGAAGCAAAAGCCGGAACTGGCGAATGTGCCTGTATTGATCGCGCCAAATGAAAGCCTTGCGATGCAATGGGCCAATGCTGAAAACACCGCCCGTTCTGCATTGCATCCAGCCGATGAAGTCGTGGCCTATGGCAAAATGGCCAAACAAAATATGTCCATTACCGACATTGCCAAAACATTTGCTGTAACCGAAATGCATGTGCGCCGCCGCCTTGCCCTGTCAAACCTGCCCGAACAAGTGATTGCTGCTTTGAAGAATGGCAAATTGACGATGGACCAAGCAAAAATCATGACCCTATCAACCGATGAAAGCAAGGTTTTGGAAGCACTAGAGCTTTGCGAAGATCGGTATTTCAACGAGTATCAATTGAAGCGGTTTCTGGTTGAGGAATCCGTTAGCGTCAAAGATAGCCGTATTCGGTTCATTGGTTTGGATACTTATAAAGAAGCTGGCGGCACCATCGTTGAGGACTTGTTTGAGGATAGCCTAGAAATTGTCGATATTGAATTACTGGACAAACTCTTTGATGAAAAACTGACCCAACAGGCAGAGCAATTCCGCAAGGAAAATGGTTGGGCGTGGGTTGAGGTTTCTCACGCAAACTATATTGGGTTTTATGATTTGGAGGACAGATATAAGTTTTCCCGCATGAGCAAAATCGAAGGGGAACTGGATGAAGTTCAAACCGAGCGATATGATGAACTTGCAGAGCTGGCCAATTCTGACGTTCTTGATGAAGAAGGCGAAAAGGAATTGGCCAAACTTCAAGAGATTTTGGACGGTGAATTTTTACCAGAGCAAAAAAAGATTGGCGGCTGTTTGGTCTATGTCGATCAAAGAGGTGAATTGAGCTTTGTTGATGGCTTGGTCAATTCAGAGGGCAAAGCGGCAGCAATCCAGCTTGATTTTATCGAAGCACCCCGCAAGTCAGTTACAGATGCGCCCAAGTCTGACTATTCTCAAAAGTTTGTTGAGGACATGGACAAAATCCGGTGCGCAGCCGTTCAAAAATCATTGCTCAAGCATCATGACTTAGTTGTGAAGCTGTTGGCCTATTCTCTTGAACTACAGTTGTCATACGCGGGGAAGCCTTTGAATGTCAGCTATGAACACCAGAACAACACACCAGAGATTAAGGATGGTTTTGAATTGCCCGAGGTTCTAGGGCCGCAGGAGGGCAAATATGACCATAGAACAGATCATGCCAAAGCGTTTGCCAAATTCCGTGAGCAGGGCCAAGGCGAAATTCATACCATCATCCATGAGCATTTGGTGCGCTCATTTGGCCTTGCCCGTAATCCTCTTTTGAAACTGGTTGAGAACGAAGTTCGATCTGATCTGCGTTCTGTATGGACACCGACTGCGGACAATTGTTTCAAACGGCTGAAAGGGTCGCTCCTGTCGTCCATCTACAAAGACCTATTGGGCCTGTCCGATAAGGACGACAAATTCAAAACCTTCGACAAAGCCAAAAAGGGCGAGAAGGTCAATTTGCTGCACAAGATGTTCAATGAAGAAGAATATCGCAAGCAGATGAAATTGACCAAAGATCAGCTTGCCAAGATCGATGCTTGGGGGCCTGATTGTTTCTCAAAATAGGACTTTGCCGCCCTCACCTTTTGACAGTGGGGGCGGCTCAAAATTTGGGTCGGCGCATTGTCCGGCTGGCGCTCGAACAACACACCGACCTGCCGCTTTGCGGCAATAGGGTTTTCCACCCGAAGGGCGATGCATTGCATCGCATAGCGGAGGCCAGAAGCGCGCTTATCAAATAGCGCCGTAGCGATGGCCGTAGCTCTGTGGTAAACCCGGTCTGTTCATTTTTTTATCTCTGTGAAACCATGAAACTTTATAACAGCGTACTTCATCACATTTATCTGCAAGGCTATGCAAAGCGAACCTTTCCCCGTTGGCTTCGGAAATTTATCGCTCGTACTGAGCTGCATCGTGCTTGGCTTTCTGGTTATGACGGCTGCTTTGAACAGAACGGCGTGAGGTACGGCCCGACAAATCCCTATAATGGTGCGTTGCCAAGTGGTGGTGCTGATGTGCCCCTGACCGAATACCTTGATGGCGAATAATGATGTCAACGCAGAGGACTATGGCGGCTAGGGGAAAATCAGCCCCTTTCTTTTCAATCATGTGGCCGCCCTTTGAGCGGCCTCTTTTTTTGCCGATTACTTGATTGCCAGGGCGCACAAAAAACCGGCAGACGGGTGGTAGACCCGTCTTAAAACCTCTTTCCAGCTTAAATCAAAACCGGCGACGCTACGCTGTTTGTCAATGAACTTCCGCCGCTACGCGGTTCCCGAGAAGTACATTGACAAATCGCCGGTGAGTTTGATCGATCGTCCGAAATAGTCGCGAAGCCATAAATGGCCTCGCGGCTTTTTTGTTTTTGAGGCGGACGCTCGCCGCTAGGCAAGGTTTCAGAGAGCGGGCCGATTGTTTGGCCAGCCCTGAACCTAAAGGAGCAACACCAATGAACTTGATCAATTCTTTTTTGAACTTTGCCCAAGATTTGATGGCGCTGATTGTCCTCGGTGGCCTTTCAATCGCCTTTCTTTATTGGGCCGAAATTTTTGTTTTCCTGACCAACAAATTCTAATTTTTGAAAGTAATTAAGCCATGTCCAAATCAGAGATTTATAACGATATTACAAACGCAATTGTCGCCCATCTGGAAAGCATCAATCTTGATGATTATGAAGCGCCTTTTGGTTCGCTTTGCGAGTTTGGCTTACCCCATAATCCAACCACAGAGAGCAATTATTCCGGGGTGAATATTGTCAATCTATGGGTTTCCCAATTTTCAAAGGGCTATTCTAGTGCACGCTGGGCGACCTTCAACCAATGGAAAAAATTAGGAGGTAAGGTGCGCAAAGGTGAAAAATCAACGCCGATTATTTTTTACAAAACCCGCTTGATCAAAGACACCAACGAGCAAGGCGAAGAGGACGAAAAATCCATTCCAATGCTCAAAATGCATCGCGTATTCAATCTTGATCAGATTGAAGGCATTGAACTTGAGAGCCAGTCAGCCAAGGAATTGACCAACCTTGTTGATCGCATCGCCCTTGCAGATGAATTTTGCAAAAATACAGGTGCCAAGATCATCGAGAACGGGCGGAAGGCATTTTATCAGCCATCAACCGATAGCATTACTATGCCCGCCCCTGAATTGTTCAATGACACCAAGACAGCAACGGCCACAGAGAATTTTTATTCAGTCTTGTTTCATGAATTGACCCACTGGTCTGGCGGCAAATCGCGTTTAAATCGAGATTTGAAAGGACTTAAACAAAACAAATCGGCCTATGCCTTTGAGGAACTTATCGCAGAGCTTGGCGCGGCCTTTTTGTGCCCCAAATTCAACATTGGCCAATTTGCACGCAAAGACCACGCCCAATATATCGCCTCATGGTTGAAGGTGATGAAAGACGACCCGAAATTTGTGTTTAAAGCCTCGGCCGCCGCAAACAATGCAGTCGCTTATTTGGAAGGTCTGCAATCAGATATGAGTGAGGCGGCATAATGGACGATAAAGCCTTACTTGCCTCATATGGATATGAACTTTTGTCGCGTGATGTGATGTTGAAAAAACGCGGCGAACCATTTGAAGGACTAATTCGCCGCTCGGTTAAAATGGGTCTGACCCACCATCATTTTGTAATTGTGGACCCGGAAAGCGATGATCAAGGATTTATGATTTGGGGTGATGATGAGAACATTCTTTTGAAAGATGCGATTGATGCGTTGAGCCTTCGACCTATTCGCAGTTTGCGCAAAATATGAAGGTTTCCCCCTCTCCTTTCATGGAGGGGGGCTTTTCTTTGCGGGGTTTGGCCGGGTTCAAAATCGCGGCAAATCTTGTGTGATAGGTGGCAATTTCAACTCAACGATTGAGCCGCTTGTGTAATTCCAAGTTGCGCGCGCCGGCCACACAAGATTTGCACAGGCTGCGCCTGCTACTTGAAGCGATTTTGAATCCTTCGTGCCCAATATAACTAAAAACGAAGCGGTTGGCGCTGCATGGCGCTGTGCGTTGCCTATAAGCTCTCCCTTTTTAAATTTGCAGGCCGGTTTTTGCGACCCGACAAAATGAGCGAAATGCTCATTTTTCCGGCCCACGCCGCTACCGCGGTAACTGGAAGCCGTTGAATTTTCCCAAAAAGACCACCCGACTTTTAGCCATTGATTTTGATAGGCAGTCCCAGGGGATGATAGCTTGAACTTCTTGCTCATCCTGTCCAGTGGATTACTGGTGGCCTATCTGACCGCTTACCCTTGTGTCTGGCAGATAAGGTTCACCTTTTTGGTTTTCCTTTTTAGGTAATCATAGCTTTGACGGGGTTTCCGAAACTTTCGACACATACTGGCAGTACCTTGTTGTTACCTATCACTTTCGGTGAAACTGCAAAAATCACTTCATCAAATATGCTTTGCAAGTTGTCACCTTTTGACCCGATAATTCCTATTTTCCACAAAGATAATGGTGCCGGTCATTAAGCTCCTTTGAGGGCGTTTTTTTATTGATGAGCTATGTCAGTCGGTCGGTGAGCTGCAAGGTGCGCGCCTGATCAAAAATTTCCCCTGGCTACGCCATTCCTCGCGATAGCAAATTTTTTGTCGCTTTCCTCGATTGTACCAATCGCCCTTTGGGTGCACCTCCCCTCTTCCCGACTGTCCTTTTTAGCACATCAAAAACGCTTACAAAGGAGCAATCAAAATGACCAACGAACCAAACATCATCCGCTTTGAAAGTGCAGAAATTATAGGGTCAAAAGGTGAAGGCCGTCTCGCAACCCTGACTTTTGATGAATTGATTTTTGCAGAGCCGGTAAACAGCGATAACGAAAAGGCACCAACTCACCAACTCTTTGCCAACAGCCCTCGGGGCGCCCGGGTTCAAATCGGCGCCATCTGGCAAAGGGAAAATCAAAAAGGTGAACCTTATCTATCGATCACCATTCCACAGCTTCACTTCCGGGCCAATCTCGGAAAGGCCGCTGGACAGGATGAGCAAGAAGTTCAAGCTATCATCCCCTGGAACAGCTAAACAAATTACCAACCGGCCATTGGCCGGTTGGTTCTTTTTGGTACGTTGAAGTTACTAAATAGTAGCTTTATGTTATAGGGTAGCTTTCTGTTACGATGGGAAACCACATAGATACGATTTGTTAGTAACTAGCTATCAGTTACCAAAATGGTATCATGTAGCTAACATAATGATAATTAATGTTTTCTAGTCGTTTTATATAGCTAGTAGCTACTAGATTGGAATATATAGCTAGTAGCTACTAGATTGGAAAATATAGCTAGTAGCTACTAGTAATTTTTTGATAGTTAGTAGCCTTTTGTTAACAAGTAGATAATAGGATTCCATCAAATAATTGAAGGAGCAAGCGATGCCGATAATTTCATTTGCAAACCCCAAAGGAGGGGCAGGAAAAACAACTTCTGCCCTTTTGTTGGCAAATGTCCTTGCGTCTAAAGGTGCTGGTGTAACCATTGTAGATGCAGACCCTGAAAAATGGATTTCTGGATGGGCCAACTTGAGCGATAATATCAAGAAAATTGAGATCAGAAGTGATGTAACTGAGGATTCAATTGTTGACATAATTGAAGATGCTGCACGAAAGACGCAGTTTGTTATTGTCGATCTAGAAGGAACAGCATCATTGATGGTTGCAAATGCAATTGGGATGTCCGATCTAGTTCTAATTCCTACTCAGGGTGCATCTATGGATGCACGCGGCGCAGCAAAAACTATTAAGCTCATAAAGAACCAAGCCCGCCTCGCTCGACGTGAAATTCCACATTCAGTAGTTTTCACGAGAACAAGTGCCGCGGTGGCTTCAAGGTCGCTAAAAAATGTTCGAAGCCAACTGGAAGATGCCAGTATCCCTGTTTTGAAAACTTCAATTGTAGAGAGAGCCGCCTACAGAGATCTTCTCGACTTTGGTGGACTGCTTGAAAACCTACCTTCAAAAGATGTTTCAAATTTGGAGAAAGCAATTAAAAACGCCAGTGAGTTCACTCGCGATATTCTCGAGTTATTGGAAATCTCATCTAAGAAAGGTCGTGCCGCATGAGCAACAAACGTGCAAGTCTTGGCTTCGATGATGATAATGAGCAATTGTCTGATGACCCGCTCGCCAATATTGATCTTGGCAAATGGGAGCCGGAAAATATCGAGCGCAAGCGAGTTGACCCCGCAGCAGGTTTGGAAGCTGCAAAAAGCTCAGGATTTGTGAGTAGAGAGCCAGCAAGAGATACAAAAGCAGCTAAACCGCGACGTAGACGTACTGGACGTACCGCTCAGATAAATATCAAGACAAAGCCTGAATGCATTCAAAAGTTTTATGATCTAGCAGATGCAAATGATCTTGGGCTTGGACAAGCTTTCGAAATGAGCATTGAACTTTTAGAGCTTAAGCTTCGACAAAAATAAGGTCGCAAATTTTTTCGCTCATTAGCTTTGAAACACAGCTCATATCTGACATGGCATTCAAACTGTCACCGAATAATTGGTGGCAGTTTTTTATTTGATCGCTAGTCAAGGGAATGCTGGTTCGGGCAACAGTCTTGCTGTCGTTATCGCCATTGTTGCCCGTAGTTGAATTTTGTACCGGCCGACCCGAAGTGGACAATATTTTTGACACTTCAATCTTTGCTCGTGAAACAAAATGTTTCAGAGCCAAATCCGGCGTGGTGTTATTGGCTTCAGCAAATTGAGCGATCTTTTGATTAGCCTGGTCGCTCAAAATTATTCTGATTGCCACCGTCTTCTTACCTTTCGAAACAGATGTCAGCTTTTTTTCTGGCCTGGCAGGGCGCTTTACAGATGATAGCTGTTGTTGAGCTGAAGCAACTCTTGCGTTCATGGCAATTTCGGGTTCTTCAGTGCCAGCAATGCTGCGCCTCTTGAGTGGACGTTTCTTGACCATTATACGCTACCCCCATATCTCAATGTTTCTTTTGACAGACCCGTTGCAAACTCCAAAATCTTTGTGATGGATTTTGATTGCAACTTGGTGCCTTTGTTTTTTTCATGTGCTTCGGCGGCCGGACCAAGAGGGCCAAAAAAGGGCAATTGCTCACAAACCTTTGAGGCAGGAATGGGGGTGTCCAAAAAGGGCATTTCCATCAATTGAGACAATACGAAATATTCTGACTTTGTAATTTTGCTCACGTCAGATTCAGGCGCCATTGCATCAATGATGCCTTTAGACGCGTCAGAGAGCACCATCCTAATTTCGGGGTATTGCTCCATATCGGGGAACGACGAACGAAGCGCCACCATCCAATCATATGTGCTTTTTGCCAATTCATAATCAGCCGGGTTTGCGCGGAGTGGGATCAGGATCAAATCGGCAGCATAGGCAATATCCTCAGTATCTTCATTTGAACCTGGGCGCGTATCGATAATCGTTAGATTGATGCCGTTTCTCTCTGCTTTATCTAAAGCCTCATATAGCCCATCAATCGACCCATGAAGATTTTCATGGGTCAGATTGTGAGGCCACTGAGGGCGCTCAATTTCCCAATTGTATTCTTCAAAGCGGTGTTTCCAATTTGCGAGCTGAAGGTTTCTATCTCCATCGATGAGATGAACCTTTAGGCCGAGATTAAGCGCGCCTGATGCAAGCATATAGGCGAGGGTGGTTTTTCCCGCGCCGCCCTTTTTGTGCACGATAGAAATGGTTTTCATATTGCCTCCATTTTTCGACCTTCAGGGTCGTCATAAATTAAGAAGAGCCAACCGTTGATGGTCAGCATTTCTTGTTCATCACGATCAAACGCCTCAAACTTTTGCCCAAGGTCTTGATCAGGCTTAATCAGCAATCGCAGCTCATAAGCATCGGCTTCGGCAATGACTGGATTTGAAAATCCGTCATTGACCGCCTCTTGATGATTTGAAGGCGAGCAGCGTTTTGCAGCTTTGCTATTTTGTAGATTTGTCATTTTTCATGCTTGCCTTTTTGTACTTTTGCCAACATGCATCATTGCTGTTTTGCTGTTTTGCTGTTTTGCTGTTTTGCTGTTTTGCTGTTTTGCTGTTTTGCTGTTTTGCTGTTTTGCTGTTTTGCTGTTTTGCTGTTTTGCTGTTTTGCTGTTTTGCTAATTTTCACTTTTGTAGTTTTGTAAGTTGTCTCCCCATAAGGTGGTCTGTTCTGTCAATTTCTGGAAATACGGTGGTTCAGAGCATGAAAATTTCGCTGATATGGCCGTTTTTTCGGCCATACAGACGATTTTTCATCTATTTGGTGCGGATATAGCTTCTAGCCATAAATCGCGCTCATAGCGGCTTTATATTGATCGCGGTTGATGATGGCGCGATTGCCCGCAATGCCATCATAGGCTGACTTGTCATTTTGAAGTGGCAATCCAGCCCAAACACCAGCAACGCGGTCCATGAACTGTTCTATGGAGAGTGTTCCAGCTTCAAACTTTCCAAGTCCCGCATCCATCAAGAGGCGAATGGCGAGCTGATCCTGAAGCCTCTTATCAAACACAGCCCCATGTGAGATCGATTCAGCTTCAATCAGATAGGCCAAAGTATCAGGAATGATCTGATACCGGCCTATGGCGTGAAATTGCCCTGGTGTATCTTCGATCCACCGCAATATCTGGCCAATGGTCAAGGTTGAAGGCAGTGCAGGGGGCTTCACCTTGGCCTTGTAATGAACCGCATCATATTGCCGGTGAGGGGCTTCGACTGAGGCGATCAGCGATAGAAGCTGATCACGCCTTGTCTTGCCCTCATATCGAGAAGGCAGCTTTGCTAGCTTGAACTCATAGCCACGAACAGACTTCTCGAAGTAATGTTGTTTTTTCCATTGTTCGGTAGGAAGCGCCCATTCAATCTGCAAAGGCTTTCGGACAGACAGTTTAAAATCACCTGAAGTAGACCAATCATTTGCTTTAACTTCAGCCGCACTCACAAGACTAATCATTAGGGAGGCTGTAACGGCAAAATTGATATGCAAGATTTGAGATGGATTGAGGCCGACCAGCCCAACAAAAGCCGTGCTTTTGTTTTCGATGGGTGAGGGGGATGCCGACCGGCCCCAAAGTGGAGCAGCAAGAAGATTGCTGCGCATTAAAACGGCGAGCCTTGAGATTTTGTATCTCCGGCACAGAGTAAGTTTTTTTATGAAATTCGGAACTTCGTTCCTCATTAAGATGCACACGTTACGCACCCCCATGCAGGAGCGAAAATGCAAGCATTTTCAATAGTTTAGATGGTGTTACATCTAAATTCTTTGAGGCATGAAAATTCACTATATATTTCAATGAGTTATGGGCGCTGGTCCAGCTTGTCCCGCCTTGTGGTCCAGTCTGTCCCACACGCTGGTCCAACTTGTCCCGTGAAATTCTTGTAAATCTCAACAAAACTAAAGCTCTTTTTCTTCCTGCGATTGTTCTTTTTCAGGTTCAGGAACGACATGCTCACGTTGCTGGAATTCGCGTAATCTTTCTTGAAGATTTGAGAGCCTCGGAGTGTCTAAACCGATCAGATCAGCGGCAATAGTTTGATGTTTTTGTGCGCGTAGATTTAAGTGACGAAGTGCGTCCTTAATCTCTTCAGATTGATTAGCAGAAAGCGCGATGATCATTGTTTTGATAGTAATCAATGATTCATTTATAGCCTGAATTTCAGCTTTGAAACTGCCAGTGTCTAAAGGTGGGTGTTTAACGCTTGAAGCTTCTTTAAGTTCTAAAATACGTTCATCCAACAGCTCGCTACTTAACTCACCATTGGCGGATTGTGCCAGTTGCTCAGCTTCAGGGCCAATTCTCAATCGAGGCTTAGTTTTCACAGTCATCGTTCGATTTCTCCGCGTTCTTTTTGTTCAATAAGCTCGTCAATCGCCTTTTGTAGGTCGGCCATATAGCTTTGGTCTAACCCTTCTTCTTTCTCTTTCTCGCGATCTGCTAGGACAATTTTTTCATCCTTTTCGGCATCTTTGACTTGATGCGTTTCATCATTTTGAGTTGTTTTTTGTGACTGCTCAGTCTCTTTTTCAGCCAACTCTTTTGCCTCAACGGCCGCAATCTTCTCACCAGTTTTTTCGAGCAGCTGCTGTGAAAGACGTTCTGCATTATCGGTTACTAGGATTGCCTCATCTTTTGCGCGAGATATTCCCACATAAAAGGCTTTTTGATCTGTGAGGTGTTCGTTCGCCGTCATTGCAACAATGATGCGATCTACGGTCTCGCCCTGCATTCCATGAGTGGTCACTGCATAGGAATAGTCCATCCCAGATGCAGCAATTGATTGTGTGGATATTTCTTTGATGGTGCCATCGGACATACGAATAACTGCCCCATCTTCGCGAAAGGACTGAATAGTTCCGCTATCGCCGTTTTTTATCTCTGAGGCTTTATCCTGAATCTTGAATTTTATCTCATCACCGATTGCGAACGCACGTTCTTCACGCTCGAAAAGAGATATTGAGGTTCCAATCTTATTATTCTTTTCAGGGTGAAAAGGGATCTCTTGACCGCTCTTCCGGTCCTTTAGAAAAAGCTGTTGGCGAGTGGAGCCGTCCATCGCCTTGCTGAAAACCTCGTAAATCTTATTGGCAGCTATACCTTCTTGTTTGATGTTTTGATGGGCAATAACAATGTCACCATCACGATAGCTCAATGGTTCAGATAGTTCGGTTCTTGATAAGTGAAGATTGTTGAGCCCGTTGATAGAAAAATCTCGGTCGCCAAGTTTGCCCTCCACACGCAAACCGTCTCTCACATACTCATTTATCTGAGCTCGAACCTTGTTCGATGGAGTTGTAATACCGGCTTTTTTTCGATCATCTTCATTAAGACTAAGGAAGCGCGATGCCGCGTCTTGGGCAATGTCACTTGTTTCGATGATCTTGTTGTTAATTTTTTCAAGCGCTTCGGTTACCTCACCCTTGATTGAGTGATAAACCGCGTCCCTCAATGTATCATTTCTTTGGCGAATAATGTCGCCAACAATGGCTGTCCTCATGCCGCGTTGCTGCATCAAATGGAACGGGCTGCCGGCTTCCACACTATCTAATTGTTTTGTATCGCCAACAAATACGACACGCGCAAAAGTTTTTGCTTTTGCAAGTTCCAATAAGCTTACCATTTGGTTGTTAGAGAGCATTGATGATTCATCAACGAGAAGGATAGTTTTTTTAGGGTCAATGTCAGCTTTGGGACCGCGCCTCATGAGGAATGCTGACACTGTTTCTGCGCTTTTTACTGCCCCCGTCATTTGATCAACGGCGGCGTGAGACGGAGCCAGACCATGCACATAGAAACCAACATTGTCAGCCTCTTTGGTGATGTATTTCATCATGAATGTTTTGCCGACCCCAGCGTGACCTTGAACACCTACAAACTGGTCTTTTCCAGATAATGAAAGAATTGCTCCTTCTTGCTGCCCAAGTGACATAGGCGTTTTTCGCAATTTTTGTTGGAGAGCGCTTTCTAAGTTGCGATCACCTAACTTTGTCGGCAATAAACTGGACCTCGACGTTGACCTGAGTAAATAATCGATCTTCTTTTCAGTTAAGATCGACTGATTATCAGTCAGTAGTGGTTCGCTACTTTTACGGTCTTTCGCGTCAAACAAAATACCTGAACTTTGCGCAAGACGAACGGCTCCTTCAGCTTGTTTCGCTGTTAGATTGCGTTTCGAAAATCTCATAGTTTGCTCTAGAACTTCAGATTTAGAGTAAACCGTTTTCCGCTCTGAGATATGTGCCACAGCTTTTTCTACAGCTTCACGGGCATTATCAGAAACAATGTCGTTTCTTGTCTGCGCGGGTACGTATGCCTTAGATCGTTGTTGCTGGTTCGCTGCCCACTCGTCAATTTGAGTTTGGCTCATGCCGTAGTCTCTTGCCTGGCTATGCCATAACTCGCGCAACTCCATTCGGTCTAAATCTTTTTGCTTGGCCGCTCTCGTTGCCAATGCGGCAGCTTGACGAGTCCGAGGATTTGACGGGAGGTTTTTTTCTTCTAGCGCCTGATCAATTTCTTTTTGTCTTGAAGAATAGTGGTTCTGTAACTCTTTTGGGACTTCCTTCAGCTCAATGAGTTTTTCTGACCCTACACGCTCAACCGTATAACCAATGTCAGAAGCGCGTTGAGCCAATTCATTTCGGTAGATTTCCGAAACCAACTTTTGTGAACGAAGTATGAGATCATTTTGCAACGCTGTATAATTACCCGCTGCATTTTTAAGCATGTTTGGAATGACTGCGTGAGTGTGTAGCTGAGGATCTAGCGCGCGTGACGTATCATGTCGCACCAATGCGGCAATGATTTTTCCTCCATTCTCAACCTCGATCTTACCATTGATTTTTCGCCTTGTTTGAATGAGGTTTTCTTCAACGTAACTAATGGCTGCTTTAACTGCCTGATCATGGGCTTCTACAAGACGATCATCGCCAAAAACTAATGCAGCGATCGACACTGACTTTGGGGCAGAAAAAGTTAAATCCTCACCATAACGTCTATTCTTGACGCCCTTTGACATATCCCGACCTTCAACCAGTCCATCTGGGCCCTTTTCGTACGTTTGACCCTCAAGCATCTTGGTGAAAATGTTGTCATCAATCTGTCCCTCAAGACCAAGGGCTTTGGCTTCTTTTCCAAACCATTGAGCAGCGGCCTTCGCTTCTTCACTCCCTTCAATATAGTAACCTTCAGCCTTATAATATCCACTTGAGGCAGCGCCAGACGAAACAGTTTGCCGAGACATCATGGCTTTTCGCCCTCAGAATGGTAAAACTGGCTGAGACCTTCATAAATAGTGTTCTTCGGCTTGTTAGCTTCGGTTTCCGGTTCGTGAGATTGGAAGGAACTACTTTCCATGTCTGAGTGGGGGGATGGTTTTCCCCGCAATTGCTGTAATGGAAATAAAATTTCAGTGAAGGGGGCAGGGGTCTTACGAGACTTCTGGCCAATGCCAGCCATCATCTGTCCGGAAGGTTTGGGAATGCCAATCTCATCTGTCGCAACACCTAAAGCCTTTTGATTCAAAAAATGCTGAAGGAGCCAAATATCGTTTTCGTCATCATCCAATAGATCGGGATATTTTTTCTTGATCCTGATTTTGTAGATGTCAAACTCTTGAAGCGTTTCTTCGTCTTTCATGAGTTTTTTTTGGGCTGATGATTGAGGATCTGGCGCGGTCTCATCTTCTCGCTGACCAAGGAGCTGCATTACACCCTTTGCTGGATTGTTGCCCAAATATGGTTCAAACGCGGGAGCTGAAACCGATTTTGGAAATGCCTTGAATTCCACAAATGCTGTTGGGCTGTCATACGCAAAGCTAATGTAGCCTTCAAATTGAGCTAACGATTGTATTTGGGAGGCCGTGACAATCCTTCTTTCTTGTCGTTGGCCCATAAAACCAACACCATCACGACTTTGGTGGGCGCCAACAGTGATACTTTCCCTTCGCTCTTCAACATCTTCAGAGCCAAGTGACTTAGAAAAAATTTCTGCTGTATCTGCATCAGGCGTATTAAAGATAATACGGTTGTTGAGGTTGCCAGCGATGGTTTTTGCATCTTTGTCACCGTAAATGCTTTCCAACTGTGAAAACACTTGGTAGCCAACAACAAACGCGCCACCAAACTGTCGAATTTCAGCAAGACTTTTAGGAAGAAATGGTAGACGATTGAGTGTAGGGACTTCGTCCATCATAAACCATATACGCGGATCATCCGACTGCGGCATAGTCATTAGCGCATTGGCAGCGACCTCAAGGATAGACGATATTATGTTTCGGTTTGCAGCGGCATGTTCGGCATCTGCTGTGAGAAATACAAACCCTTTTTTGTTTTCATCGTGCACCCATTCACGCGCAGAGAATGGCTTTCCATCGTCTCTCAAATGTTCAAGGAACCTGAGTTCTGTGATCAAATTTGCGCGAATTGAACCCGCTGTTTTGGCAGTTTCTGAATTGAAGAAGTGGCGACCAGGTGTTTTTTCAATCAGCTCTGCAAGCTTGTTGGCAGGAATATTGAGAATTGCATCCCGTAGTGCCTGATTGGACATTTCTTTTTTTTCAAAAAGCGTCTGGGCAGCATAATCAAAAACAATCCGGGCTGCCTGTGTCCAAAAAGGGTCCATTGAACCTTTATTGTCAGGTATGAAAACTTCCGAAAGCTGAGTAAAAAACTCAGGGCTTTTAGCTTCATTAAAAGGTGACCAAGAATGTGACCGTTGATCAAATGGATTGATTATGATGTCTTTTTGAGGGTCATAAAATTGGGACACATATGTGCCCATTCTGTCATAGATTATGGCCTTTCCATCCATCTCTCTAACGGTCGATAAGAGTTCAAGAATAGCATTACTCTTACCAACACCTACAGTGCCGCATATGACTGTTTGTGCTTCAACTGTGTTAGGTGGAAATTCGATGCCAGCGATCGTATATCGCGGCCCCTTTTTCCGTTCTTTCCCAAACTTTTTTTCATATTGTGCCCACTTTAATTTGGACCATCGTTTGAGCTCTTTGTAAGAAACTAGCTTAGTGCCTCTTACATGACTGTCTCCCTCAAGCTCACGTCCACTGAAATAAAAAACACAAAAAGCAATAATCGCACCAACTATTGTTGGAATGAACGCCATCCATGCAAATGCAATAGCTTTTTCTTCATAGTCTTTGGAGAGGCCAGCAATTTCCGGATTTGTAAAAATTGCTTGTGCTGTATCTACAATGAGCCCGTTTTGGGGATGATTGTAGTTCAAGAGGACATCAGGCGTGCCTCTTGTTTCGACAAAGAATGTTGCTTGATAGTGCACAAAAATGAGTGGGATATTTTCAAACTTGAAGTAGCTAAAAGATAGACCTAGCCAAACAACAATGAAAATACCCACTGCAAACATGAGAGTGCCTTTGACGACTTGAAGCCCCATACGAAACCAGTGTTGGGTTGTTTGTCCGCCTCTAATTAGTACGTCTGCATTCGATTTTCTCATCATGTGAAAGCCTTTAGCCACCAAAGCGAAGTGTTAATTTTTTATGAACGAAAAGGATAATTTGATTTATACCCTTTTTTAATATAAACACAACCTATCAAAAAGGTTTGGTTTATTAAATATATCGCATTGGCGGAACTGGGAAGGTTTCAAGAGTGAAAACAATTCAATCATTTATGGGAGCGTCGCTTGTTGGGTTGACGCTTTGTCTGAGCAGCAACGCCCAAGAATTATCTGATTTTGACGCGCAAGTTAGAGATACGCTTTTGCGAAATCCGAGCATTATTCTTGAGGTGTTTGCAAAGCTCGAAGCAGAAGAGGAGCTTCAGAAAGCTAAGGCAGACCTTAAACTAATTGAAGGCGCTGAGGCTGATTTGTTCGCTGACGTTTCATCAGACGAGCCAATTTTAATCGAATTTCTAGATTACAATTGTGGTTACTGTCAGCGTGCCCATGGCGAACTTCTTCGTTTAAGAGAGGCCGCGCCTAACGTGAAAATTGTATACAAACAATTCCCAATTTTAGGTGACGAGAGTCGCAAACTCTCCGAACTGATGACTGCTTTTTCTCACATTGCTAGTGAAGGCGATTTTGAACACGCCCATACTAAGCTGATGACAGGCGACCGAGAAATTCGCTCTGACCTTGTTAGCTTCTTTGAAGAATATGGAGTGAGCTATGATGAACTTGTGAAGCTGTCCAAATCGGACCTCGTTCAAAATGAGATACAAAATAACTACAGCTTGGCGCGGTCACTAAATATCAGTGGAACACCTGGGTTTGTATCTCGTAAAGCAATTGTCCGAGGGTATGCTGACGCGGTTCGGCTAAAAGAAATATCTGAACCAGTAACTGAATAGTTCTACTTACTTTAGGAATAAAAATGAAACTTAAGAATGTCCTTTTTATTGCAGCCGCCGGCTTTCTTCTGACTGGTTGTCAAACTCTACCCAAAACGGTGTCAGAAATGCCCCCACCACCTGATAAGGAAGAAATCATGGTGATGGCTTATCGAAGCTATCTCGGAACAGTAGGTCGTGAAGGCAAGGATCTTCAACTTCACTCGGTAACTGCACACAAGTTTTTTGAAGGCTATGATTGGGCAGCTTGTATTTCCAGTGCCGAGGTTACTGAAGGCAACATTTATACTCACTCAAAAGAACTAAAAACACCCGATGGAACAATTTATGGCAAAGGCTTAGAACTAAAGGTGGCGGAGGGTACGCCTACACGCAGAATGTGGACCATGATGATCCGTCTTTATGATGATGGATGGGGTGCACCATTCTTCCGTCATGGGGGTGCAAAAATAGGTTTCTTGAAGGTTTCAGATGTCTGTAAAAGCTCAAACTAATTCCGCGATTTTCCTATTCCCTTCCCTAAAAATTAACCCTGCTCCGGCAGGGTTCTTTTTAGGCGTTGCATCGGGCCTATCTTACCTGTTTGGCTGGCCCTTCTTTTCAGCGCTTATCTTGATGTTAGCGCTGAAATGGTCGCGTGAAAAAGGCGTTCCTGCGCTTCTTTTTCTCGGTGCTGGTTATATGGTTGGATCAAGTACATGGTTCTTCCCAGGAACAGGCGGACCCCTCAACTTGTTTACAGCCATATTGGGAACAGCACTCCTGGGGCTCATCTTTCATGGGCTTCCTCATCTGGTTTTGTTGCATAAGCGCGGCTGGTTCGTTTGGCCTTTCCTGATAACCCTATTTGAATTCATTGCCGAGCAAATTGGCGCTGTAGGGGTGTCGATCGGTCTGTTAGGGCTACAAACACCCTTGGCCTATCTCACCACCCTTGGCAGTCTTTATTACACTTCAATCGCCCTCGGCTTCATTTTGGTGCTGCCGATCGCAATTAAAAAACTAAACCCCAGTACTCCGGCTGCGTGCCTTGCTTTGATCTATCTGGCTGGTATGCCCATAGTGCCAAAGGCTTTGCCCATCGATATTGGCTATATTCGTCATAACCCGCCTTCAGGTCTTAAATGGGAGCCTGAAAAAGCCAATGAAATTTTGAATAGCTTAATTGAGCGCAGCAAAGAATTTGAAAATGTCGATCTCATTGTTTGGCCTGAAAATGCCGTAACGACGACCTTCAACATGGGAGAGGCAATTGAACAGGTGAGGGAAGTGCCCAAGCCGCTTTTGTTCGGAATGACCAGATATATGAATGAAGGTCAACCAGAACTATTGAACTCTGCCATATTGCTTCAAGGTGAGACGGTTAGCGCTTCTGATAAGCTGGATAGGGTGCCTTTGATAGAAGGCGGCTTGGGGCCGCTTGTGCAACCATCAATCCATTCTGGCGAGCGCCGTATTTTTGAGCTTGAAAATGGAATCCGCTTTCTGACCCTCCTTTGTTACGAAGTATCGTTTCAGATTCCAAAACAGGACTTGGAAGGGGTGGATTTCATTCTGGTGATTTCTGCCGAAACCGGACTTTTTACCCAAATGACCGCACAGGTCTATGACTGGCAAGCCGCTGCGCGGGCCCTTGAAACGGGATTGCCAATTCTAAGGGTAGGGGATGCAGTAACCGTCCCTGAAAAACAGGAGTAAGGCGTGCTGAAAACGATTATGTTCTGTTCTTCAATCTTTGTAGTGGACGGTGACACGGTTAAATGTGATGGCCTTAGCCTTCGCGACATGGGCGAAGGCCGGCCATTTATTTCCGGTTACGATGCCCCGGAAATTTATTCCCCATCTTGCGAAAAGGAATATGAGCTTGGGATGCGCGCTAAAGCGCGTATGGAGGGGCTGATTGCACAGAATGAAATCGTGATTATCGATTCAGGCGAACGTGACAAGACAGATAGCCGGCGCCAACTTGTTTCATTGCAACTTCAAGATGGAACCGCATTAGGAACAATTTTGATTAAAGAAGGTCTGGCTCGGCCGTGGCACAAGAGTTATCGGGCGGACTGGTGTTCAAATCGTGTCATAAGGAAAAACATTCTAGATGTCTTTTTCGACCTATGGCAGCAACTATAGTAGCTTGACCACTACTATTGAGTTCATTTAACACCTCCGTTATAATAGGTGGCCGAAAAAATGATTTGTCAAAGCTAATTAGAATTGGCTCTAGGCGGGCTATTTAGAGACGTCTCAGTCATAGAATTTAGAGTATTCTGACAATCGCCTGAAGCGAGCATTGGCTGACCGTAAGAGTCAAAGCCAATGCGTGTAGACCTTACCAAGATATACAATAAATGTATAATATGTAAACATATTCCATGCGGTTGCACCTATGGAATATATCGCATCTTTTCCAAAAGTTTATGAGATTTGTTCCGCTCCTCAAATGGCAAAGATGGGCGGATTGCGGACTTTTGTTATTTGCGTAATGACGCGCCATAATGACAAAGAGATGCTAAAAATTGTAGCCACTCGACCAGATCTTTCTAATCATAAATTCTTCGTGAGCGAATAGACAAACAACAAAGAGCTGTTTCGAGGGTTTGTTACTCATAGACCTTGAAAGACAGTAAAACCCAAACCGCGGGATGGCGAGGAGATGCCGGGCATTGCAAGGTGAAAAACATAGCGGTCATGAGTTGATACAGTGAAGCGCACGTTTTTGGGAGATAGGTCGCTGCTCCAAACTCGGCCATCATTGGCGGCATAACACCGCCAATGGTTTTTTCGTGAACTAAACCACTACTTATCAATTATAGTTCAGCAGTGTTCGTTTCAATTATCCTGCAAACTGTGTTGCCTGACCAGCGACCACAAACCAGGTGATCAACATTGCATTTACGAATGCACCGGGTAAGTAGCTCGCGGTCCTGCGATACAGGAACGTGCTGATAATCGCTGCCGCCAATAACAGTGGGACAAATTGGAACATCACGATTGTGTTCAGCGGCTCTGATGGTGTGAGCAAAGTGCCAGTTGTGAACAACGTGCCATATTGCAAAAGCAAGAACACGAGAAACCCGCCCATCAACGCCAGTGCATTCAGGGCATGTGTCGTCCAGACACTTTGTCCAGCAACGGATAAGCCCCCATGCAACGCACGAAGCGCAAACACAAAGTAAACCGCAAATGGGACCAAATAGACCATCGCCGTTGGGAAACGCTCCGCGGTCAAAAGCTTCACGCCGACAAACCAGAAGCGGAAATCGACCTTAAGGAAGAAATCAACCAGCACCGCCGACATGTAGGCAACAAAGATAACGGAGACCGCCAACACGAGTGATCGAACAATCTGGATTGAAAACGCCACCTTTTCTGAGCGTACAAAAAGCCCAACAAGCGCTGCAACAAGACCATTAATTACCGCCCAAAAGGCAACTTGGGTTGTAATAGTTTGCGGCAGCAACGCAGAGGCAGGGAACAAGCTTTCAGCAAGGTTGAACAGAGGGTAATAGTTCAAGACGGGGAAAGCCGCGCTAAAGAGGAATAGCCCCCACCATTTGGGTCCACGTGTCGCGTGGGCTGAACCGACCGATTTTGAGTTCAAGTCGCGCAACCAAGGTGTTCTCAATAGGATTTGGGAAGTCCCGAGAATGAGGACCACGAAACCGATCAGGCCCGCCAAGGTACCAAGTTCTTTATAAAACCAGATTTGGTTTTCGGAAGATAATTTATTCCCGCCCTCCAGCGTTTTTGCAAACCAGTCTATTGAGTGACCGATGGCGGCATGAGAAATATGGTCGCCAGGGTGTGTAACGGGCGGTTGCCAAAGTATACGGGCTGTTCCTTCTTCGATACTGCCGTAAAGCTTTCCTTCTTCAACTGCCGTTTCGGTACCGAAGAGTGCCATAAGCTTCGGGCTGGTTTCGACATTGTCTGCCTTGGCCACACCCCACATGAGCGACGAGAACTCGTCATAAGCAGAGAAGACAACAGAGACGTTGCGTGGCCATTCAAGGGTCCCTTCGGCTGCGAATGGCGCCCCTACACTCGACCCTTCAAGCACGATAGACTTATAGTCGTCGGGGTGAGTTGCAGCGGCGGCCAAAATCGTCCAACCGCCCATTGAATGGCCTTCCATCCCAATATTGTCGGTATCGACCATATCTAGACTTCGCAAATATTGCAGCGCAGCGGGGCCGCCAAATCCGGCAGAAAATGCAGCTCCTTGCGAATAGCCGTGGCCTGTTTGATCAATCGATAGCACGACATATCCACGCCGCGCATATTCGATAGCAAAGCCAGACTGCACCTCACGGGAATTGATATACCCATGCACCGCAAGAATGCCTGGCGCTTTGGTTTCTGCCGTTGCCCCAGGAGGGACATACAACAAACCGCTTTGCAGATTACCGCCCGCGCCGACAAAACGAACGTCCTTAATTGTCACATCACTTGAAGTCTGTACCAAATGCGCGGCAATTGACCCTATCAACAGGATCGCGAGTCCGATCCAAAATAGTTTCGAGTTCTTAATCATAAAACCTATATCCTCATTGCATTAATATTGAAGGAAAAACTGCTTTATTCAGGTCAACAAGTGATTAGTTTGTCCCATAAGTTTCAGCGTCGAGAGGGTCGTAGATCTCGGTTTTCGCCAATTCTGCCAGCGCATCAGTGTCAGTTCTATCAACGCCTTCCAGCAACTCAGCCCAGCGATCAACAACCGCTTTAAACTCAGTCAGGATCTGCTCAGGATTTTCGACACCGCGACGCTTCGCATTTTCAATCAAGGCTGCTTCGTCTGCGACAACAAATTCCGCAAGCGCTTGTTGCAACGCGGCGTCAGGTTCGAAAATTTTCATGCCGCCATCCGTCGCCGAGGAGACTGCCTTTGTGACATCTGCATCAAATTCCACACGGTGGTTCGCCAGTTCATATGCCATTTCGTCGAACAGAACGTCACGCTGATCGGCAGTCAGACCTTGCCAGAAACCCTTGTTGTAACCCCATTCGAAACCCGCGTAATAGTTGCCGATTTCAAGCGTATTCATTGATGTTACGACGTCTTTCAGGCTGAAGCTATCCAGCGCATCGGCAGCGGCCACTGCGCAATCAAGTGATCCTGTATCCAGGCCGGTGTACATTTCGCTGGAAGGGATCGACACGGGAACTGCGCCAATATGTTCTGCAAAACGTGTCCACGCACCGCCAGCCATGCGTAGGCGTTTTCCAGCTACATCGGCGAGCGTTTCGACGGGCTTATTGCACATCATAAAATATTGCGAGGTCGAATATCCGCCACCAAACACAATTCCGTTCTTTGACCATTCCTGCAACGCGGCAGGGTTTGTCAGTCCAAACTCAGTTGAGGCGAACGCCATAACCATTGGGTCTGTATTGTAAAACGCCATATTGCCGATCAAGTTGGCGATTGGCAGTTCTGCCGGCGTATAGGTGCCAGCATGATAGCTGACTTGCGCCACGCCATCGCGAAGCCCTTGCAAAGACGCCGCTGGTGGTAAAAGTGACCCAGCAGAAAACACACGGAACGTCACCTCGCCATTGGTGCGCTCGGCGACGCGTTGCGCCCAATCCACATAGGGTCCGCGGACCATTGAATGGCGCTCAGAAAAGAAGTGATTTGCATTATATTCTGCGGCAATCGCTGGGGCTGTAAGCGTCAGGCCCAGAACAGCGGCAAAAAGGGGTTTCGATAGTTTCATTTGTAGTCTCCTCCGGTGTGTAGTTAATTAGCCGACCATTAGGGACGGCAAGAACAGGCTCAAAATTGGAAAGGCAATCAGCAGGGTGAGGGTCAAGACATCCATCGCAATGAACCATGTGGTGCCCGAAATGATGTCACCGAGTTTCACCTTTCCCGCCAACGCGCTGTGCAAGACGTAAAGGTTCAGTCCCACGGGTGGCGTAACCAACCCAATTTCCAACAGTTTGATGGTGATAATGCCGAACCAAATCAAATTGACGTCTGCCGCCTCAAGAACGGGCAACAGCACCGGCAAGGTAAGCAACATGAGCCCAATAGAGTCGATCACCATGCCAAGAATGATGAACAGCACTGCGATCATGATAATGATTACAATTTGATTGTCAGAAATTGCCAGCATGGTGTCGGCCAGTTCGCGCGGCACACCTGACAATCCCATAAACCGCGTGAACATAATTGCCCCAATCGACAAAAAGAAGATTGAAGATGTGGCAATAAGCGTCTGTTGTATCGCCGTGGCAAGCGCACGCAGCGTCAGGCTGCGGCGGAAAGCAGCAATCGTGAGCGCGAGAAACGCGCCGACAGCACCTGCCTCGGTTGGCGTGAAATACCCGCCAAAAATGCCGCCCAGAACACCAAAAATCAAAACGGGGAAAGGCCAAACCGAGAGCAGGAGTTGCCAGAATTTGGCCCAATCAAACTGGTTCACGACGGCAGGGGCCAATGATGGGTTTATAGCGCAGCGCCATGTGATCATCCCCACATAAACAAGCGCCGACAACACGCCGGGAATGAGGCCCGCGATAAACAATTGCCCAATCGATTGTTCAGTGAAAATGCCGTAAAGCACCATCAGAATAGAGGGCGGAATAAGGGAACCAAGCGTGCCCGATGCAGCGACTACACCGGTCGCAAGCGAAGGGTGATATTTGGCGCGCAGCATCTCCGGCACCGCAATCCTTGACATTGCGGCAGTGGTGGCAATGCTGGATCCAGACGCTGCAGCGAATAATCCACACGCCCCCACACTGGCCGTGGCCAAACCGCCTGGAACCCGCGCAAGCAGCAGCCGAAGCAAATCAAAGGCCCCAGCTGTCAGCCCAGTACTCGCGGCGACAAAACCCATCAGCAAGAACATTGGAATAGCCGTCAGTGACCAATCGCCGATAAAGCTGAAAGGCAATGCACTGATAATGCCGAATGCTGCGGTAACATTGGTCATCAATGTGATCCCGATGATCGAAACAATCATCAAGGCGACACCAATCGGGGTGCGGATCGACAACAACAAAAACAAGCCTGCAATGCCAGACCATCCTATCGAAAGTGCGCTCATTCGGACGCCTCGCCGGAGCTCAGATTGATCACTTTTTTGCCTTGAAGTAGCATGATCGCGCGCAAACCTGCCGCGATGGCAGCAAGTGAAAAGCCAAGGGGCAACATGCAACGCGCTGGCCAAACGATGACCTCGCGGCTGCCCATAACGACCTCACCGACTTTAAATGCGCGCACCGCATCCTGCCCCGTGCGCCACGCCATGATGCACAGTACCCCGGCGGTCAGGCTGAGTGTGATTAAAAGGCAGATTGAACGAATTGCTGCGGGGAAATGGTTGAACAGCAAATCGACACTGATCTGATCGTCCTCCAATTCAACAAATGCCATTGGAAGCATAACAACGGCAACCATGTAGTAATATGAAGATACTTCTACCGTGCCCTGAATTGGCGCGTTGAAAACAGCTTTCAACACCACATCCAATGTTATGTTTAGCATCATCAAAAGCAGGCCAATGCCGCCAATAAACATCAGCATGCGTGTCAATTGTCTGAATGTTTTTTCCATTTGCCCTCCCAAGCTTTCGTCGCGCACAGCCTTTGCGCCTCAATGGTCTTTTTTTCCTGAATGAGAACAACATACAAGTATCATTGCTTGATCAGTTGATCGCGTTTCGCTATCACCGGGGAATGAAGGAGTGTTTATGCAGAACAAACCATCTCGCCTGGGCATCCGCCATTTACGTTATTCCCTCGCCGTCGCAGATGCTGGTGGCTTTCGCGCCGCGGCAGAAATGCTGAACATTGCGCAACCTGCAATTTCTAAGACCGTGCGCAACACTGAAGAAGATCTGGGCTTTTCAATTTTCGAACGCGGGCCGAAGTCCATTGAGGTCACCGAAAACGGCAAAAGGTTTTTGGACGACGCGCGCCAGGCCGTGGCCCAGTTTGAACGCACTATTCGAGGTTCGCGGCGCAACGCAATCGGAGATCGGGGCCATATTATCGTTGGGTATTCAGCCCTCGCCACTTCTAGTCACCTTTCCAAGGGTCTTGAAACATTTCAAGCCCTATATCCAGGTGTTCAGGTTGAAATGCACGTGATGTCGACCGACGCGATGATGCGGAGCATCAAAAGTGGAAACATCGATTTAGGCTTTCTGCTGGAACATGACAGTGTCCAGGATCCAAAGATAACGCAGCGTAAAATTTGGTCCTCCCCAATTGGACTGGTTTTGCCAGAAGGCGCACCCGACGTGTCCTTTAACGAATTGGATTCATTGCCGTTTGTCTTGGGCACTCGAGAAAACTGGCGGTCCTATCGATTTTTACTGGACCGTGCCTTTGAACGCGCGGATTTCAAACCCAGAATTATTGACGAAGCTTGGGATGTGCAGGTGATTTTCCAACGCGTCGCAAGTGGACGCGGATACACGCTGTATCCCCTGTCCGCAGAATTGAGTTTGCCCCGTGCACTCCGGATCATGCCTTTACCACAGCTGGAAGGCGACGTCACAATAGCATTGGCCTGGAGCGCGACAGCTGACACGTCCCTTTCCCGCATGTTCCGCGCGCAATACCTATCCCACCAGGGCACGCAATGATCACCATTGGTGATCACCCGATCATCTAACTCTATTTGTCATTCGACCGCAGACATTCGATCTACTAGCTGACCTGAATGCTATATTGGACCGGCCTGTCGTATGAAAACAGATAACCCATCGCCTTTTCTAATTGAAGGTTCCAGTACTGGTGTGCTGTTGCTTCACGGCTTTACGAGCACGCCACAAAGTGTCCGCTATGTTGGCCACTTACTTCACAAATTGACGGGAGCAACAATTATGGCGCCGTTGCTGGCTGGCCATGGCACCACGCCCGAAGACCTGGCCAAGACCGGGTTTCGGGACTGGCTTGCCTCGGCAGAAGCTGCGCTAGAAACCTTGCATTCACGCAGTGAGATAACGTGCATTGCCGGGCTCTCACTTGGCGGCACGATAGCCCTGAATCTCTCTATCCGCAGAGCAGACCTTGTCGATAGAGTGGCCACGATAAATGGCTCAACCGGCATGTACCCACCAAATCAAATTATGACCCTGTTCGACACATGTGAAACAGATTTCCGCCCAGGCATCGGATCAGATATTCAACACCCAGTTCGCAAAGAAATTTGTTATGACCGCATTCCCGTCAACGCATTCCAAGAACGGTATGTGCTCACGACAGCAACAGGGCAAATGCTGCCGCTGTTGACGAAGCCTTTGTTGATCATGCAGTCGCGATGCGATCACGTGGTCAGCCCGGAAAATGGCAAAAGGATTGAGCGCTCGGTGGCCTCACCATTGGTTCAATTCCGTTGGTTGGAAAACTCCTACCATGTCGCAACTTTAGACAATGACCGAGACCTGGTCGCCCATGAATTGGCCCGCTTTTGCGCCCTGGAAAGCAACAAGAGCTAAAAGGTTCTATAAGAACTCGACTGCCATGTCGTGAATGCCTGCTTTCGGGATGATGCGCCTAATGACAGGGTCCCTGTGCCAAATGACAGCTTTGAGCCATTTGCCATCGGTGGTTGTGCTGAGATTGTCCGTTTCAGTCAGCATCTATTAATCAAAAATCCTTCTCGCGGAGTGCGCCGCGAGTTTTTCAGCGTGTTGCGCGGAGCAGGAGGTGTATGCAATCCACACAACTCTAGTTTGGCCGAACGGAACTATCAGGGTTTAGCAAATGGTATTGTTTCTAATTTGCTCGACGCACAGAATTGCCGCCAGCAATCATCTGCCTAATCAATTTCGCGACCTCTATGTGCATTTGATCATCGGCGCTGTGGTTGCCGACTGCGCCCTCATGCGCGCTAGTGGCATCTTTCAAAACGCCAATGATTTCGTTTTCTGGGAGAACTTTGGCATCGTTCAAAGCAAGGAGCAGTGCCTCGCAGATCGATAGAGCTGCAATTCCTGCGTAGGTATCATGGTTTTTCATGCTATCTCACAATTCAAGCCTGTTGCACCATATGAACTTCAAATGGGTGCTCACAACAGGTTTACAGATGTTCGCAGGGATGAGTGCTGATTGACATCAGTCTTTGATGCGATACCTTGGCAGCTTCACGCCATAGCGTGGGAAATGAGCCCTTACCATGAAGAATAGCCCCCTTGTGCGCAAGCTGAGCGCATTCGTCAGCCTTTCTGCAAACGAACTCGCTGTGCTGGAAAAATTTCACGATCGTCGGCGCACATTTGTCGCAGGCCGTGAACTTTTCCACCAAGGTCGATCCGGTGAAGCGGCATATGTTTTGGCACAGGGATGGGCATTCTAATACAAAATCTTGAGAGATGGTCAGCGACAAATTGTGGACTTCCATATTCCAGGTGACTTTTTGGGGTTACGCAGTGTGCTGCTGAATGTCTCGGATCACAGCATTGAACCCATAACAAATATAGAAGTTACGGAAGTTTTGGCGACAGATCTGCTGGATGGGTTTGCCCAAACGCCAAAGCTGGCCGTGGCTATATTGTGGGCCGCCTCGCGCGACGAAGCGATTGTAGTGGAGCATCTTGTCAATATTGGCTGCCGCAGTGCAATAGAGCGCGTAGCGCATTTCTTGCTGGAACTGGGCGCCCGGCTTGCCCTTGTTGACATGGGCGACAAAGGGGGCTTTTTTTGCCCGTTGTCTCAGTATCTTTTGGCAGATGCTCTGGGTCTCAGTGCGGTACATGTGAATCGAGTTCTGCGACAACTTCGCGAACAAGGGCTTGTGACCTTTCAAGAAGGACATGTGACATACAATAATTATGCAGGGTTGGTGGAGCTTGCCGATTTTGATCCAATATATCTGGAACAGAATATGCCGCTCATGAAATGATAAAGCCGCCTGCCGTTAAGTGGCAGGCGGCCCAAGACATTCAGATTACATCCGAAATGTTATGCAAGCTTTTGAAAAGCTGCATCAAGCTCGCGGTTCGCATCGGCTTCATTCTTAGCCGTAAATGCTTTCTCGGCGGCTTCGTAATGCTTAAGGGCTGCATCTTTTTTCGGGCCAGAAGGGGCTTTATCCCAATCAGCTTTTACGGATGCCATTTTCGCAGTGGTTTTGTTTTGTTCGGTGTTCATTTTTTGTCCTTTCTCGGACATTCCGAGGATTAGAGGCGTACTGAAACAAAATCGCCCTTCTTATGACGCATCGTTCTAGCCACTTATCTTTCACTCGGCATGAATATGCCTCTAGAAATTTCGGGCACACCTTAATGTAGGCTGGTTGGGCATATTCGCACTAACGCAGGTTAGTTCTCGTGCGGTTTGCAGATCATATATTGGTGTCGGGGCTAACATGTGTCAGTGCAGGTCGATTACGCCTGATCTATAAGAGGAGAAAATGCAGAGCTTTTTCGAGCACTATTAGCCTTCTGGCTGGAGCAGCTTTTGCAAGTTTAGCCAGTTTTAGCTCAGGCGGTTAGGCAACTCTGGCCAAAGACAAAGTGCCGACAAAACAACGCTTAAGCCCAAATTCAAAACCGGTTCAAGCACATTAGCGAAAGCGATTTACCAAATATGGACAGGTTCATGAAGACCACACATCCACAGACAACTGAGCTTGAACGCCGAGTCCTTGCTCATGAAAAAGTGTTGCAAGCCCTGATCGCCTATATGTCGCGAGCAGAGCCCCACTTTATCGATCATATGAAAGAACGCTTTGTGGAGCCGATGAAAATGGTGAGGCACGAGCACGACTACCGCGAAACGGATGACTTTGCGGAAGAGTTTATTCGCGCCGTAATGCGCCTGGGCGAGGACAAGGTGCCTCAATCCAAAAAAACCGATTTGCCCAACAAAAAATCCGGACCGCTCCAACACCGAAAGAAGCAAGATTCTGCTGACACTACATCAGTACCTCACAATCGAATTCAAACGCGCGAAAGAAACGGAATCTGGGAGATAACGGTCGATCGCAAGTTTTATGGCGACTATCACCAGAAAGAACACGCCGATACGGCTGCGGCGCACCTTCGCTGTTTCTTACGATGAACAGATTTGCTGGCACGATCTACGTGTCAGGTCGCCGAAGATCGCTCCTGGTCCCAAATATCAGTCACTATTTTGAACCACAGAGAGGCCAAAGCAATGGTTAAGCCAACACGAAATAGCGTCGCGTTCTTTTCAAAACCCTTCAAACTTCCTGGGTTTGACAGCATTCAGCCAGCAGGAGCATATAAAATCAATTCATCGCTGAGCAGGCAACAATATAGGGAAAATCCTAAACCTTGGACGGTCTCGATCCATGTTCGTCTCCGCCCGAAATTTCCAAATCGAGGACAGCAGTTCTCCTTTGTTGTGGCATTGACAAACTGTGCCGACGTGCGGGCGAAGAATATGTTGAGCGGAAATGAACTCGCCAATCTGTTTTTTGATAGAATTCAGGCCGACCCCGCGGTGAAACTGTTGATGGACTACAACGAAAGCTCTGGCTTGCAGCTTCAGCATCTCATTTTGGGCGCGCCAAAGCATGTAGCGGTCTCTTGTGTGATTGACCCCATACATCAAATCAGAGCCAATTTAGATAATTTTCCGATTCAAGTAGCTGAAAATGAAGGCATGCCGTCGCTAACGAACTGACCCTGAACAAGCTAATTCGAGCAGTCCTCGCGCTGATTGCTCAATGAAACACTCTGCGTCAGATCATAAGGAACAGTCAGAATGACGAGCCCGGAGACAAGGGAGTCTGGGAACCTAAAATGAGGTGCGCGCCTAATGACATTGATGCGCTGCATCGCAAGTGCACTAAATGTTTTCGCGATTTGCCCAAACTTGCCCTGTCCGTCGTCGGGGTATTTCAGACAAGCATGGGCGAAATTTAGGAGATGTAACGGTTGCCAGTGATGCCCAAGCGCCGAATGCAACTTTGGGGCTGATTGCCGTTACACACAATGTTCTGCGTCCAATGTCCGCTTTTGGGATCTATGTATAAAAACTTTTTGGCCGAGAGTAGGAGCATCTTGGTAGTTTGGCACGGCGTAATGCCCAACGCGCAAAAGCTGCCAATGAGCAACTAGAACCTGTCCCAATATGAATTGGAACCCTTATTAAGGTTGTCGTTGATCGGTTGAGGGAATCAAAGTCATGTTTTGAGCAGCAACCGTAACCTCGCCTGACAAGCCACCCTAAACTGCTCCAACTGCGTTAGCGCGGGATAGTTTCAACGGTAATTTCTTTGCGTCAACAATCGAGGTCGAGGCGGAAACGTTCTGATGCCGATCATAAATTGTAGGGTTAATTGCCCTTAATTTTTCATGTTACCTTCCGTTTTTTCCTACTTTGTCCGCCTCGGAGGGGACATACTCTCAGAGAGCATCGAAACAATCATAGTTGCGAAGTTTAATGACCTTTCCCTCGCGAAATTCGAAAATAGCCATGCATTGTGCTCTAAGATTCTGCCCTGCTCGCAAGGGTGGAATATCCTTTACGACGGTTCCGTGCCAGACCATTTCCAGAACCACGATATCTCCGCGTGCGACAGTATTGAGGATATCGTATTTCTGTTGTTCGATAATCCCCTTGGACTTATCTATATCTGCTGTCAGTTCACTCAAGTCGCGGACCTGGCCTGCCGGCTTGAATACATTTGGCATTTCGATCTGCTCGACGTTCGGGGCAAAGAACCCTTCCATCCTGCTCCCATCCATAGCTTCGACAGCACGAACAAAACTCAAGGCTGCTTTTACATTTTTATCTTCGTGAGTTGATTGCATTTTGTTACTCCTCTAGAATATTGTTCTAGAAGCACTACTAGAACATTGTTCTAATCTCGTCAAGGACTCATCATGACCAACCGTCGACAGGACATTTTGGATGCCGCTCTGCCAATTTTCGTTGAAAAAGGATATATTGGCACAACCATCGCCGATATTCGCAAGGCCAGCGGTGCCACCACAGGCAGCATCTATCATTTCTTTTCCGGGAAGCCGGGCCTGGCCATCGCACTTTGGAAAGATGCAAACGCCCTATGGATTTCGCGAGCCGAAGCCCGGCGCCAATCTCGTACGCCGAAGGAAATGGTAACGACAACTGTGCGGGGGCTCATGGAGTGGGCCACGGCGAACCGGAACCTGTTTCTGTTTTTCGAAGAGTTGCGTATCCGTGCCCATTCAGATCCTGAATTGCGACCTATTCTCGACGAGATAATACACACTCATGAAGCCGCAGCTGAAATCTATCGCGTTTGGGTGGCGCAGGGACAGGTTCGTGATATCGAGTGGCCCATCGCTTCCGCTCTTATCGTGGGACCGGCATATGACTATCTCAGAAAATGCGGGCACATGTCCGATCACAGTGTGGCTATCGATATGCTGGTGGAGAACGCCTGGAATTCCGTGATTCGTGACACCAACTAAAGCAATCATTCGTACGCGTACCGGTAACGTGATCGGAGAAACACACCTCGATCCACCTGTGAAATGCCGTTACTAGGGTCAAAGCTTAATGATCAATCAAAACGTAGTTCATTGAGTTTTGAACCGAGGCCATCGAACGTCTGCTTCTGGGAATTCAAATCAAATGCCTCCAATGTCTGCTTTTGGGATGACGGGACCAAGGTGCCAATAATAGTCACCATAAGGTAATGCACGTAGCAAATCCCTCTATTAAGGTATATAATTTGGAGGTTGGGGGGTATTAATAGCTTGAGGCTGTCCTTTGCTTCTCCAACAAAAGCTGCTTGCCCGTAGAATTACGGATTGGCGTTTTAGTCCAGAGTTGCAACGAAGCATGATGACTGGAATGAACTTTCTCTTTGACTATATAAGACCAAAGCTTGGGCGCATCCTCTTGTTGTGGGTTGTTTTGTCGGTGGTGGCACTTGCAATGATGGCCGGCATTGAGCGTCACAGGCTTGTTGGTGATTTTACCAACAAAAGCGCCAATCTACATCGTTTGACATCACAACGAGCGGATCAGCATGATGCCCATTTGACGTCGCTTTCTGCAATTTTTGTAGCGGGGGGCATCGCGCGGCAGGATTTGCTCTTGAACGTGGCAGCCACCATCACACGGTTCTATCCGCGCATTACTTCGGTAAATGTAATCCCGTTTGATGGAACAGAGCCTATCGTTCAAACATCTTCCGACATGTCGGGTGAAGAGGTAGCGCTCGTGCGCCGGTTGGCCATGCAATCAACCGGCACGTTGCAGATTGGGTTAGCTCTTTCGAAGCCAAATCACTATTTATTAGTCAAACGCACCCCGAATACGGATGCTGCAAAAAATGGACTGGCACTGATCATTGATGCACAGGCGATGATGGCATCTGATGATCCGTTTTGGCAAAAACCCTCCGTCGCTTATAGTCTTTTTATGCCAGACGGTACGCCGTTGGCTGGTGAACTCATTTCAGGTGGTGTTGAATTTTCAAAGCAGCTCGGCAGTGCATCGCAGCCCCTAATTTTCAAAGCATCCCTTGTAATTCAATTGGCTGACCTCTTGTCAGTCGGAACCGCGCTCCCCACCCTTGCAGTGCTCTCAGCGCTGTTTTTGATCATATTGCTAGGGTTTGCGCAGCGTGCCCATACTACAGATGCGGAAAACCGAGCAAAGCTCAGCGCGCAAGAGGCACGCTTGGCTCACGCATCGAGAATCAATGCGATGGGCGAGATGGCCAGCGGGATGGCGCATGAACTTTCGCAGCCATTGACCGCTATTCTGAGCCAATCGCAGGCAGGTCGACGTCTGGCTCAACGAGGAGATATAGATCGCTTAGGTGATATTTTGGATGACACTGTTGCGCAGGCCCAGCGCGCATCTGACATTCTTGAACGTTTGCGTCGGTGGAGCAAGCCAAACCGTGCCCATGTGAGGGTCTGCTCGCTCAATGACGCAGTGCGCGGCGTTGACAGGCTCTTGGCGCTGGAGGCAAAGGAAACCGGTGCAACAGTGATTTTGGAAGTGTCTGAGGCGCCTATCTTAATTCATGCCAATCCGGTTGAGCTGGAACAGGTCATTTTTAATCTTGTGCGTAATGCTTTCGAAGCTTCGGATGGCGCCCATGTTACAATCCGAACCTCGACTAGCAACGAGGTTGCAACTTTAGAAATCATTGACGACGGCCCTGGTGTGCCGTCACACTTGCGGCCACGCATTTTCGAGCCATTTGTAACGGGCAAGCCGGATGGTACTGGGCTTGGGTTGGCGCTATGTCAGCGGCTCGTCGAGGAAATGGACGGTGAAATTGCCCTAATCGAAGACGCGCCCCTGACGGTATTTCAAATCACCTTGCCCCTTTCGAAAGCTCCGGGAAATCATGAGTAACCTTGTCTATTTGGTCGATGACGATGAAGCGGTTCGCAAAGCATTATCGCTTTTACTCGAAACGGTTGGCCTGAAAGTGTTCAGCTTTGCGTCTCCTGAGATGCTCTTGAACCAAGCAACAAGCCTGGCGCCGGGATGCCTCATCCTCGATATCCGAATGCCCTCAATCTCAGGGTTGAAATTGCAGAAGAAACTGACAGAACAGGGCATCAACTGGCCCACAGTTGTGATCAGTGGACATGGCGATGTTGAAGCTTGTCGGCGCGCCTTTCGCAATGGCGCAATGGATTTCTTGAGCAAACCTGTCGATGAACAAGATCTAATCGATATCATCCAAAAAGGTCATGCGATGCTTGAACTTCGGCAGCAAATGTCCGCAGAACGGGCCGAGGCCGTTGCAATTATCGATAGCCTGACCGCACGCGAACAAGAGGTTCTTGCGATGCTTGCCAAGGGGCTGATGACCAAACAGATCGCGGAGGCACTCGGCCTGTCGCCGCGTACCGTTGAAAGCCATCGTGCAGCGATTTCGAGCAAGGCTGGTACATCTTCAACTGCGGAGCTAACTCGTTTGTGGCTTCAGGTGCAAAAGAGTCCGTAGAAGTACGGAGTAAGTTGCGCGTGCTACGAATATTGCGATCAGGTCGGGCGGTTTATGAACGTGATACAACCAAAAACAAGGAAGTATCACAATGATCCGTACACTCGCTATTGCTGCCGCCCTTCTGACCCCATTTGCCGCGGTTGCTCAAGACTTGCCAACTGCGCCTTACCTTCCGCTTGAAATGGCGACCGAAGCCGCGCAAGCCGCTGTAGCTGCCTGCGCAACTGAGAATTACAATGTCAGCGTTGCAATCGTTGCGCGCAGCGGCAATACGTCAGTGTTGCTTCGCGCTGATGGCGCAGGGCCACACACAGTTGGCTCCAGCACTGGAAAGGCTTTTACCTCCGCAAGCCTTGGCCGTGACACCGCAGGCTTGGCTGGATTTATCGGTAGCAACCCGCAAAATGATGGCCTGCGTGACATGGACAGCCGTCTGGTGATCCAAGCGGGCGGCCTACCCATTAAAATCGGTGGTGCCTTGGTTGGCGGTATCGGTGTTGGCGGCGCGCCATCAGGTGACATCGACGCAAACTGCGCACGCGCTGGCCTTGATGCCATTAGTGCGGAATAAGCCAAATTGGCCTGCCCTGAATAGGGGCGGGCCAACGCATTTGAAAGGTTTTCACCATGTTTCGCTCTTTATTTGTCTTGTTGGTATTAACCAGCACAGCTGTTGCACAAACAGCACCATCCGCGTTCGATATCGCCTCCTACACAGGTCTGCACCTTGCTTCCCATGAAGGACAAGTAGCTGAAATAGATCGGCTGATTGCCCAAGGAGCTGATCTGAATGCACGCGACCACCGAGGTCGGACCCCCGCCCATGTGGCCGCATTCGCCTCCCATGACAAGGCCCTGATCGCACTTGCTGAAGGCGGTGCGGATTTAAATGCGTTGGAAAACAGCGCTTATGACGTGTTGACAATCGCGGCTGTCGCAGACGACGTTGAACTGGTGTCACTCGCCATGGAGCTTGGCAATGCAGCGGACTTGATCACGAGCATCTATGACGGCACCGCTCTGATAGCGGCGGCGCACCTTGGTCATTATGATGTTGTGGCGCGTCTTGTTGACGGCGGGGCGCCGCTTGATCATGTCAATAATCTTGGATGGACAGCTTTAATGGAAGCCGTCATTTTGGGCGACGGTGGTTCCGATCACGTCAAAACAGTTCAGATACTTGTTGACGCTGGCGCGAATAAATCCACTCCAGATCGCGATGGTGTGACGCCGCTACAGCACGCTAAATCTCGCGGCTACGCTGAAATTGTCTCAATTCTAAAATAGAAGAAATCCGCGTCGTATTACGGGGCAAAGACGGATTGGGTGAAATCTTAAAGGTTTGATTGCACACATTGCAGCCCTTATTCAAATTTCATCCAGCTCTGTCGATGAAAACCTGCTTTGAGGAATTTAAATCGAATGTGTTCAATGTCTGCTTCTGGGATTAACCATATCAGGTCATTTTTGACCAAGTGCTCAACCAATTCCAATCGAAATCATAGGCGTGTTTTCCGCAATGTACTGGTTAACTTGTTTTGCTGACATTGGTTTGGCGAAGTAATAGCCCTGCAGTGTATGGCAGCCGATTTTAGAAAGCATTTCTAGTTGTGCCGCGGTCTCGACGCCTTCCGCAATGCAGCCCATACCAAACGATGAACACAACCGTACAATTGTCAGAGTGATTTCGTGGGCGCGAGGATCTTGATCGGCGCTTTGTACGAACGATTTGTCGATTTTGACATGATCCAAAGGCAACTTTTGCAAGTAGCTTAAGCTCGAGTTGCCAGAGCCAAAGTCATCTAACGCG